>NZ_JBBCIR010000023.1:0-174479 GCF_037189885.1 Paludisphaera sp. | reverse complement strand
CCGTCAGGCGACCTCGAAGACCGGGGTGATGGACAGCGTGTCGCCGGGGTGGAGGGCCCTGGGGGCCGCGAACTGCTCGGCCAGGATCAGGGCCCCGCTCGCGGCGCCGACGATGAAGTAGCCGTGGACGACGTCCCCGCTGGCGCCGACCGTCCAGCTCCGCGGGGCGGAGCCGTACCTGGAGTGGGCGACCCGCTCGCGCGAGGACCAGGGGGGCGAGCCGGCCGGGGCCTGCTGGATCGGTGCGTTCCAGGTCGACTCGGACACCGACCGGGTCAGAGTCTTCCTCTCGTAGCCGTCGAAGGCCGCCTCGTGCGCCTCGTAGGTGGCGGCCGTGTCGGTCTCGGAGGGGGTGACGGCCGAGTTGAACAGGCCGAGGCGCCAGTCTTCCGGCGCGGCGCCGCCGAGGAGTTCCGTCAGGAGACGGGCGTTGCCCTCGCGAGAAACCAAAAAAGGCATGGTGGGATCACCTCACGATTCGGGTTGAGAAGATCGAGGACGTGGGCCGGTCGGCGGACGAACCCCAGCGGACTTCCAGCCGGGCCAGCGTCTCCGCCAACTCGGATTCGGCCTGCCGAAGTTTCTGGGCGAAGTCCCCCTCGGCGCCGCGGGACTCGGCCGCGTAGCGGCGGATGAGGACGCTCAGGACGCAGGCCCGGCGCAGCTCCCGGACGTCGCGGAGGTCCGAGGGCGTCCGTCCCGGCGCGTGGGGATCGATCGCGAAGCGGCGGTTGAGCTCGAAGCACGCCTCCTCGACCTGGGGATCGAGCGTGGCGATGACGAACTCGACGCCGGAGAGGCCCGAGGGGGGCGCGGGGGGGGCCCCTTGGCCAGGCGCCATCCCGATACGGCGGATCGTCAACGAGCCGCCGGCGGCCCCGGAGACGGCGAAGAGCTCGCCCGTCCCCTTGAATACCGACGAAGGCTTCCGCAGCTGGACGACGTGGCCGGGCCGGGCACCGGCGGCGCCGAAGTCCGTGCCCGCCGACGTCAGGGTCCAGCTAGGGCCGGGTGCGAAGACGCCGTCGGCCCCCTGGGCCACCTTCTGCCAGGCCGGCGTCAGCACCGCGAAGTCGCCCGGGGCGTGGACCGCGACGTCCTCGTCGCCGGCGTATAGGGTCGTGAGCCGGTCTGACTGACTCATGGGAAGGCTCGCTCGCGCATGGGCAATGATGTGGAATCTCGCGCCGTCGGCCCTAGTCTCGCCGACGCCGTCCGCGGGTCTCGCGATGCGGCGACGCCTCCGCTGGAGCGGCCGGGGCGGCGGGGGACGGGATCGCGGGGCCCGCGTCGAGCCCTCCCGTCGAGTCCCGGATGGCCAGGTCGATCCCTTCGAGAGCGGCGGCCAGCGAGTCCCGGACCCATCCGACGTGGGCCAGGAGTTCGCGGCGGGCCGCCTCGTCGAGGCCGGGGAGTTGGCCCAGGGAGTCCTGGACCTGCTTGCAATGCCAAAGGCCTCGGCCGCGGCCGAGGAACGGCACGTGCCGGCCCTCGGCCGCCCGCTCGATGTACGGCCAGAGGCCCGGGAACGTCGGGTGACTGGGTTGGATCATGTCGACTCGCGTCAAAGGTGAGCCCGCCCCGCGATCGGGGCGGGCTCGGGGGCGTCTGGGCGGGGCCGGATCAGATGGCGCTGAAGGCCGAGATGCCGGACACCCAGGCGTGGTGCGCCTCGTTGTCGATCTCGATGGCGCCTTCCATGATGATGTCGCCCTCGAAGGCGTCGCCGCGGCTGCCGCGGGGCTTATCGATCATCGACCGCTTCAGCCGCACGCGGGCCTCGCTGGCCGACAGGCAGATCGCCGTGCCCGGGCGCAGCAGCGGGGCCGGCACGATCGAGATGCCGGAGAGGAACGGGGCCTCGAACAGGTCGATCGGCGCGCCGAAGACATTGCTGCCGGCGTTGACCCGCATCGCGGCGTGGCCCCACACGGCGAAGGCCGACAGGAAGTCCGTGCTGACCAGCAGCAGGCTGGGGTTGCCGCCGCCGTTGAAGCACGCCTGGATCGTGTCGCGGATCAGGTCGCTGGGCTTGTAGGCCGCGGCGTTGGTCGGCGCGACGACCTTGTTGGTCGCCAGGAGCGACTGGATGCCCTTCATCAGCGGCCGGCTGGTCGGGCTGGTCAGGCCGACGCCCTTGCCGTAGTAGACGGCCGACTCGAAGTCGTCCATCACGTGCTGCATCGCCAGCATCCGGTCGCGGTCCAGCGGGGTGGCGTAGGCCGAGCCGTAGTTGGCGTCGGCCTGGAGGGCCCCGCCGACCTGGTAGGCGTGCTGCACGGTCTGGCAGTACTGCGTGGTCGCCTGGGGGACCCGGCTGAGGCCGGAGACGTTCGTCTCGGCGCCGGTCCTCGTGTTGCTCACGAGGTGGATGGGCTGGGCGTCGGCGTGCGAGGCCGCCGTGGTGCCGGCGTAGCCGCGGGCCACCGTCAGGGCGTTCGAGACCGGATCAACCGCCGTCACCAGCAGGTATTCCTGCTCGATCTGGATGACGTCCCCGGCGTCGAACACCGAGGCGTCGGCGGCGGTCAGCGAGGTCGCGGCGGCCGCCAGGGCGCCGCCGTTGTTCAGGGCCACCGTGCGCGGGCGGTAGTTGTCGTTGACGATGAGGAAGTGGGGCGAGCCGACCGGCAGCTTCGGCAGCCGCGAGGTCAGCGGGGTCCGGTTGACGAACCAGTTGATCGCCACGCCGAAGACGTCGTTGGGGAGGACGCCGGCGTTGAAGGCGGAGAACTGGGTCAGCGGGCTGTTGTCGTACGAAGCCATGTACATTCTCTCCGGTTCGGTTCAGTAGGGGGGCGGTCGTGACGCGGGGCGTCGGGGGGTGGCGGGGTTCAGACCAGCGGGTGCAGCCCGAACGACTGATACTGGTTCTGCCTGACCTTCCATTGGTCGACGATCGCTTCCAGGGAGCCGGGCTGGGCCCCCTGGGGGGCGAAGTGGGGGCGAGAGGCGTCGCCTCCCGCCCCGCCCCGCGACGTCGCCGCGAAGAAGATCGCGAACTGCGGGGAGTCGAGCCGCTCGCGGAGGGCGTCCGAAGCCGGCCGGCCGCTGGCGCGCTCACGCACCACCAGCGAGCCAGATGCCTCGCGAACCGTCTCGAACTCGTCCTGGAGGAGCCGGCGGACCATCGCAGCGGCGGCCGACCGCTGCTCCGGCGACTCGCCCACGAAGGCTCGCCCCTGCAACGCCTCGGCGATGGCGGCGGACTTCCGCTCGCCGAAGACCTGCTGCTCGAGGAGCGTGTACCGGGAGACCGCCTCGGCGTGCTTCCGTTCCCAGCCCCGGCGCTGTTGCTCCAACGCCTCTTCGATCTGGCCCTTCTCGGCCAGGGCTCGCACTCGCTCCTGCTCCTTGATCTCCAGCGCGGCCTCCTGCTGCCGCTGGACTTCCCTGAGTTGGGATTCCAGGGCCCGCAGCCGATGGCGTTCCTCACCCTGCGCGGGGCCGGCCGACGGGGCGGCGGCCGGATCAACTTCGACGTTCGCTTGCTCGTTCACGCATGAACCTCGCACGATAACGGTGTGCGGCGGCGTCGCGGTCGACGCCGCCCGATGACCGTGGGGATGTCGATCTCACGCCTCGGGCCGGAGCCCCAGGTACGCCTCGATCTCCGTGTCGAACTCGCCGTAATCCGAGTCATCCAGGCCGGGGAGCATCACCCGGACGAGCTTCCCGAGCATCTCTCGCTCGGTCCTCGGGGCGTGGCCGGCGGCCCCCAAGATCGCCTGGAATTGGCCCACCGTGCGGGCCAACTCCTCGCCGGTGAACAGGTCGAAGGAGGACGGGTACTGCACCCGGACGGCCGCTCGTTCCTCGGTCGTGAGGGGAGCCCCCGTCACGGCGAGCGCCAGGTCGGCCAGCCGGCGCTCCACCTGGCCCAGCGTCGCGGCCACCTTGCTCAGCAGGTCGTTGCCCGCCGCCTGATCGATCCGCTTCGAGACGCCACTCTGGGCGACGGTCGATCCGCCCGTCCCGGCGGCGCCCGCCGGTTTCAGCAGCAGCGCGGCCCGGTCGGCGGCGTCACGGAGGTCCGCCTTGTTCAGCCGCAGGGAGTCGGCTCCCTCCTTCGGGAAGCGGATGACGTCGAAGCCCTCATAGGTCGCCGCCCCCCCCTGCGAGTTCTTCTTCTTGGGGAGGAGCCAGTTCGGCCCGATCGGGACGGCGCCGTCGGCCTTGACGTAGTCTTCCGGGCCCTGGAGCAGCGGGTGTGCCTGGGTCGTGTCACTGAGGATCAGCTCGCTGTCGCGGTTGTAAAACTCGCGCTGAATCTCGGCGATGCTTTCATATCTGGGCAGGCCGATGTTGCGGCAGCGCGGCCGACGGCGGTCGAACACCCGGATGATCGGCACGCGGCCGTAGGCGTGCGGGACTGGCCCCCGTACTTTCTCGCCGCGATCGTCGAACAGCGTCCAGGCCCGATCGTCCCAGTGTCGCCACGAGGCCCCGCCGCCGTCGTCGACCTCCCGGACGAGGCATTCGAGATACCGACCCGCCCGATCGAGCCGCCACCAGACCATGTTTTCCGGCAGGATGTACGAGGCCACGCAGGAGTCGAGCCCCAGCCGGAGCTCGTCGGCCCGGGTCCGCACCGGCTCGCCCTCGGGCACCGCCGGGCGATCGACGATCAGGTCGAGCTGGCCGAGGACCAGGAGGAGCGGGGCCACGGAACTCGACATGAAGTCGTCGATCGAGGTCCCGCGGCCGTCGACGTCCCGCCACCAGGCGGTCAGCGGCTCGGGCCCGGCGCGGCGGACCTCGCGGCTGTAAATCCGCGCCAGGTGGGCCTCCGCCGCCTCCGACACGAACGTCGGCACCGGCGTCCTCGCCCTGCGCAGCTCGTAGTCGTCGTCGGTCGCCTGGTGGGCGGGATCGGTGCCGAACGGCCTCCCGTTCGGGGGATAAGCTCCGGCGTCGAGGGACGACGGATATTCCCTCTTATGCCGGATCAGATTCCGCACGGGCATCCCGTGCATGTCGTATCCGTAGATGGCGGTGCGGTACGCCTCGCCCCCCTCCCATGAGTCGAGCAGCCACCGCCAGCGGAGGTGATGCGCCTGCCACTCGGGATGGGGCCGCTCCACGCGCCGGCCGTCCGGCAGGGCGATACGAGGCATCGCCGCCCCCGACGTCGTCGGGTGGACCGACGCGCCGATCATGTTCGAAGTCAGCATGACGGTTCTGTTCCGCTGAAAGAAGGTCGAGGGGACGGGTAGCTCAGAAGACGCGACCGGCGCTGGCGCGGCGGAGGGGGCGTTCCGCGGGGGATGGCCCCTCGGGCAGCGCCACGCTCAGGCCGCCCCGAAGCGCGTCGACGAGATCCTCCCAGGGGTGTTGCGGATCCGCCGGATAGTCCATCCACTGGCCCGCGCGACGGGCCCTCGCGTATCCCTTGAGCGAGGCGGACAACTGGCCGCAGCGGGGGTGGATCAACAGCCTGGGCTTTCCGTCGGCCGTCCGGATGAGGCTCTCAATCAAGCTCAGCCCCTCGGTCACGCATCCGGGATAGCGGGGCCACGGTTGCAGGCCCGTCTCCCCGACGAGTCCGCACCTCTGGAACTCCGAGATGACAGTCGGGCCGACCGGGTTCCTGGCCCCCCCCGCCGAGTCGGTCGACACGTATCGCGTCGCCGATCCGCACAGGCGGTCCAGCATGTCTCGTATATCCAAGGCGCAGGCCTCGGCCGATCGACCCTCGGCCAGGAAGTCCGCGAAGACGTGGACGCGGGTCGGCTCCGGCGGGTCGGCCCACTCCCAGCCTCGATGGACCTGGAACGCGACGGCCCCGGTGAAGACGCCGGAGTCGATCGCGACGTGGACCGGGAGCGACGGGTCGAACTCGGCGGCGTCGGAGACGTTCCGGGCATCGTCGTATTCCCCGAACCACGCGCCTTCGGCCTTGGGTCCGCGGCAGAGGTAGTCGCTGGCGAAGACCCGCGACGACACGCCCCGGACCTTCTGGATCAGGGCGTCGATCCCGTAGTGGCCGTCGCTCCGCTTGGCTTTCGGTCGGCCTTGAGGGTCGTCGTCCCGCCCCTCATGGCACCATGCCATGAGAGGGCATTCCGGGCACTTCTCCAGGTTCGGGCCGCTCCGCTCGGGTGGGCAACGTTCAAGGACTTCGAAGATGCAGTATGTGTGGATCGGGAAGGCGCCGGCGTGGGCCTGATCGACAAGCGCGGCCATCGGCCCGACGGGTCGATGCCAGGTCGAGGTCATCAGGACGCTCGCCCGGACGCCACGCAGGTCCATCGCCATGCCGAGCGCCGACTCGCGTAGATCCGGGTCGATCTCGTCGACCTCGTCGAGCTTCAGCGACGCGACGTGCGGACCGCGGACGCTCGTGGGACTTGCCGAGAGGATCGCCACCCGCGAGCCGTTGGAGTACGTCGCCTCCGTCTTGAGGAGCCTGCGGATCGTGTCTTGATCGCCTCCGAACTCGCCCGCCCCTTCGAGGACCAGGGCTTGTAGGGCGCGATAGATCTGCTCCGACTGGGCTCGAGACCCCCCCAGGACGTGCGTCTCGTGGCGGCCGTTGAAGCGGCTCGCGAGATGGGTGTCGAGGGCCGAGAGGAATGATTTCCCGCTGCCCCGGGGCCCGTGCCACAACGCCAGCGAGGGGCGGTCGATTACCTGGGAGGCAAGCATCTCGAACGGGGCCGAATGTCCCGGGCAGACCGGACGCATGGGGACGTGAATCCCCAGGAACGCCCCGATCCAGGCCCTGAGTTCGGCCCGCGTCCGCGGGCGTCGGTCGCGGACGGCCCTAATCAAGCGGTTGATCGTCGACCCGTCCAATGGCTGCCTCCAGGATCCTGCGAGCGGTCTCGTCGTCGACGATCGTCCCGGTCGCCTCTCCCGGCGAGCCGGCCCCGGCTCGCCGGAAGAGGACGCCCCAGGATCGTGCGTCCCCTCGCGCCGCGGCGGCGACGAGGGCCTCGGCCACCCGGGCCCCCCACGTCCGCGCCGGGTCGTCGCTCGGGAGCCCGAGAAGCTCTCGGAGTCGGTCGTCGAGGCCGGCACGCCCGGATTCGAGCCCGATCGGGCCCGGTTCCGGGCCCGGCCGGGATGCGGCTCCGTCGCCTATCATGTCGTTGTCCCAGGGGGCTTAATTGGAGACGGGTCCGGACGCCGTGGCGGGGGCGGGGATGCGAGAGAGGATTTCCTCGAGTTGTCTCGAGACCTGGGCCCGCCATGGGTCCTCGGCGAACGGCCGGACACCATCTCCCGCGTCCGAGCGGAGGTCGGCGCGGACGAGGTACTGACAGTTGAGCGAGCCGGCGTGACGGACCAACGTCTGCGACAGGGCCAGGAGGGCCGCCGCCGTCAGGCATGCCGTCGCGATGAGCCCGTGAAGGCCGCCGGGACGATTGTTCGCCCAGGCCCTGAACGTCGGATTGCCTCGCTTGTTATTCATGGGATTTCTCCCGAATAGGGGCGAATTCAGGTGCTGGGGGTAGCGTCGCATCGGCCGCGCGAGCGGCCTTGATCCAGGCCAGCAGCCCCTCCACCGCCCCTTCGATCCGATCCCCCCGCTCCCGAATACGCAGGGCGGCCAACTCGTGCTCCCGCTGCTTCTGTCGATCCTGCCAGAAGTCCTTCGTGAACGCGGAGATCGCCGCGATGAGGCCCGCCCCGCCAAGGAGGAACGAGCCGGCCCCGACCGCGGGATCCGTCGAAACGGCGTCGGCGACCAACGCGGTGGTCGTCGCCGCCAGCCCTCCCATGTAAGCAAGGTTCTGCGAGAAGTCCGGCACGTAGTTCATGGCGGGAACCTATCCTTCTGCTGGCCGACACTCGCTGGCCACGCGATCGCAAGGGAGTCGCGGGGCCGCCCTGGCGGCGCGTTCCACGCTCCGACGGTATTCCAGGGCGTCCTAAAACTCGGGGATGACCATCCACAGAGTTTCCGAGGCGAGCATCCAAAGCGCCGTCATGGCCAGCACGACCAGGAGCGCTAGGTCTTCCCCACCGACCGCCTCGATCCGAGAGCGGAACGTGGGATGACGAGGCGGGGCGACGCGGATCCGGGGGCGTCGGGGCGGGGTGTCAGGCGGCGCGATGATAGCTCCAGCGCTCCGGGAGCGTCCTCGCCACGAATCGCGGGGCTCCGGACAATGCCCAGGAATCACCTTGCGCCAGCATGTCTTCGATTGTGGCCTTGTCGGCCCAGAAGCTGTAACTTGGCTGATCGAGGCTCGTCGGTCCGGTCGGCTCATCGGGCCCCCAACTCTGGAGGATGCAGGCCCCCGGGCGATCGCTCCGCACGCCGGCGATCAGCATGCAGTGGCCCCAGACGCCCTCCGGCGCGCAGAACCCCTGGCGATCACGCTCAGCGGCGAATCCCCGCGTCGAGCAGACGGTCACCGGGTAGCCGTTCTTCATGGCCGCGAGCAGCTCGACCCAAGTGGTGATCCGGGCCGCGGCGCCAAGCCGCAACCCGGACGCCCTGGCCTTCACCTCCGGCGGGACGCCTTCCCGCCCCCATCGTTCGGCTCGCTCCCCGCTGTAGGCACCTTCGCACCCGGGCGTCACGCGGCTCGCGACCCCGATCGTCGTCATGGCCGCCACAGCCGCGGAACCGTATGACCCGTCACGGTCGCCGAGGATGCCTGCCACCTCGCGGGAGACGGCGTAGATGAATTCGGTCGAGGTCTCGCGGAAGCCCATGTCCGCCCCGAGGGCGATCTCGACGCACTGGAGCATGTCCAGCCCTCGGCCGTGGCCGTGGCCCACGCAGTCGCCGATCGCCTGGCTAGGGTAGGCCGGGTAATCGCCCAGCACGTCGCGGAACGCCCTGTAAAGGAGGATCGGCCCACCGTCGCCGTCGTCGCCGGCCAACGCTGGGGCGGCCCGGGAGAGCGTGGGCCGCCATGCGGCGAGGCTCCGGTGGATCGCATCGGGGCCGAGCCAACCGTCGGCGAATTTCGATCGCGTCGGTTCGTTCATGGTGTCGCCTCGATGTCGGGGGTGGGTTCGAGCGAGGCGCGATCAATCGCCGGATGCGAGGCCGGCGGCGAATTCGCGCCACAGGACGGCGAGGGCGGCGCGGTCAAAGGCGGAAGTCTCCCCGTCGGGCCGCCCCTCGGGGACGATGGCCGAGAAACAAGGCGACAGCCTCTCCTCGAAGAGCGACGTCCGCCCGGCCTTCCAGGCTTTCTCCACCACGCCCAGCGCCTCCGGGACGCTCTGGCCCGATTCCAGGGCCTCGGCGCCGTCGATCCACGCGTCGGCGTAGGCGGTGGCGAGGCCCCTGGGATACTCTTTCCCGACGATCCGAATGCGGGATGAGGCCGCTTCGATCGGGTTCACCGGGCGAGTAGGCGAATCCCAGGCATTCATTCCGCAGGCAGCGATCGAGGCGATCACGACCGTCGGGAGCCAGTTCGCCGCGACCCGGGCCGAGCCCGTCATAGTCGGGATCAGCTTTTTAATGAATCCCGAATTGGGCATCGGCCCGTGCCTCGTTTGCTTCAATGAAAGTGTCAGGCGGCGCGGCCTGCGTCCTCGCGGGGGCTCTCTTTCCCGAAGACGCGAAAGCGTCGCTGGCGGCGAGTCTCAGGCGTCGACCCGGCCTCTTTGGCCGGGGTCTCGGACCTCGCCTCGTCCGCCCGGCGCTTTGGGCGGGACTTCGGCTCGGGGCGAGGATCGGTCGCGGGGTCTCGCTTCATGGCCGGATGCCCGTCAATCCCGGAGGCGGAGCAGACCATGCAGCAAAGGAGGGAGCCCTCGGGCAGCGGCCCCCGGTGAGGGCACTCCGACTGAGGAGTGAACGAGGTGACGGGGAACAGGGGGACCAGTTCCATCCACCAGGGCGTCCGCGGGGCGGCCGAGGCCGGCTCCGAGGAATCGCCCTCGTCCGACGTGGCGTCGGGGGCGTCCCGGAAGCGGTCTTCCTCCGCCTTGCGGGCCCGGGACAGGGCCCGCTTGACGTGCCGCTCGCTCATCCCCGCCTCCTCGGCGAGTTCGGCGATCGACATCCCCTCTTCGCGAAGCCGGAGCCACTCCGCGTCGCGGAGGGCCAGGAGTTCGCCGGTCACTCGGTTGCGATTCGTCGTCCGCATCTTGACGTCTCCTGAGCCCGCCCGGCCCTCGGTCGACGTCGACAACAAGAAGTGCTATACAAAACGGGATTAGAAAATCGAACCGGATTTTTTCTCGGGCTGATTTTTCTTAAGCCCTTGCCACACAGTGAGTAAAAACTTTGAGGAAAAGTCCCCGGAGTGACCTGGATGCGAAAACACGGCTCCGTGCGCATTGTCTATATGGAGGCGGAGTGGGCCTTCGAAGTTGCGAAAGTCCACTCCGCGGCGACGAAAGATGAGTCAAGCAAGCCCCGCCCGGCCCTCGCTCGACGTCCACGGCGTCAATAAGGTATCCGGAAACGAGTCAAGCAAGCCCGCCCGGCCCTCGCTCGACCTTGGCGCTATATAAGAAGGAACCCCGGCGGCTCAGAGGCCCGCGGCCGTCCTGAGCCGAGCCGGGTCGTCCCACCGCTCCAGCGATTGGACCGCCCGGACGAGGAAGTCGTCGAAGGCGGGGGACTGGAAGTCCGCCAGGGAGTGGCCGGTGATGGTCACTTCCTGATAGGCGGCCTCGGAAGCGACCTTGAGTCGGGCTGCGTCCGAGAGGACGGGCGTGGGGCCGTCGTGGAAGGGGGCGAGGCCGAGCTTGGCGGCCAGCGACTTGGCCTGAAAGGTGTTGCGCGGGACGCGGAAGCGCAGGGTCACGATCCACTCGCTGCCGGTGGTGGCCTGGAAGAACACGACCTCGGACTTGTCGCCGGCGTTGGAGCGGTGGATTCGCACCGAGCCCCGATCGTTCCAGACGGTGGGTTTCAGGGGGCCGCCCCCCTGCCCCTCGCCGCCCGACAGCTCCTCAATACGGTCAACGACCCGGGCGAGGATGCGGCCGTCCCAGCGGACGGGCTTGCCGTTCCGCGACGTCCGCTCCTCCAGGTGCCATTTCCGCCCGTCCCGTTCCCACGGGGCAAGGCCGGCTTCGGTCGCGGTCTGCGCGGGCCCCATGCTGGCGCGTGACGACCCCGACGCTTTCCCAGTGCTCGCCGGCGGGGCGAGGCCGGCGGCGCGATCCGCCTCGGCCTTGGCCGCGAGCCGCGCCGCCCTGGCCTCGGCGGCGGCCTTGCGGGCGGCCTCCTTCGGGTCGAAGCGGGGACGCTCAACGAACGGGCCGTCGGCCAGGAGCGGGGCGAGGAAGCGGGACGTGTAGCCGCGCCCGCAAGCGGCGACGGCCTCCGGCGGCCCTTCGGCCACGAGTTCGCCCCCGCCGCGGCCGGCCTCCGGCCCCAGGTCGATCACCCAGTCGGACGTCTTGATGACGTCTAGATTGTGCTCGATAACTACAACCGAATTGCCAAGGTCGGACAGCCGATGGATCACGTCGAGCAGCTTGCGGACGTCGTCGACGTGTAGCCCGGTGGTGGGCTCGTCGAGGACGTAGAGCGTCCGGCCCGTGTCCGGCCGCGCCAGCTCGGACGCCAGCTTCACGCGCTGGGCCTCGCCGCCGGAGAGCGTCGGGGCCGACTGCCCCAGGGGGAGGTAGCCCAGGCCGACGTCGTGGAGGGTCTGGAGGATCTTCTTGATGCGCGGGACCTTCTGGAACAGCTCCAGGGCCTCGTCGACCGTCATGTCGAGCACGTCGGAGATCGTCTTGCCGCGGAACGTCACGGCGAGCACCTCGGGAGTGAATCGGCGTCCCTTGCAGGAGTCGCACGTCACCCAGACGTCGGGCAGGAAGTGCATCTCGATGCGCCTCTGCCCCGCCCCCTCGCAGGCCTCGCAGCGGCCCCCCGGCATGTTGAAGCTGAACCGCCGGGCGGTGTAGCCGCGGACCTTGGCCTCCGGGAGCTTGGCGAACAGCTCGCGTATCAGGTCGAAGGCGCCGGAATAGGTGGCGGCGGTCGAATTCGGCGTCCCCCCGAGCGGGGACTGGTCCACGCGGATGACCTTGTCGATCTGGTCCAGGCCGGCGATCTCCTCGACCGCCCCCGGCGTCACCTGAGCGCGGTGGAGCGCCCGCGCGGCCGTCTTCCACAGCACATCCTCGACGAGCGTGCTCTTGCCCGACCCGGAGACCCCCGTCACCGCGACCACCACGCCCAGCGGGATCCGCACGTCCAGATCCTTCAGGTTGTTGTGGCGGGCCCCCTTGATCTCCAGCGCCGCGACGCCCGAGTCCGGCCCCGCCGGGCGGCGGTTCGTCGGAACTGGGATGGCCTTGGAGCCGCTCAAATAGGCACCGGTCAGCGACTTAGGGTCCTTCGCGACCTTCGTCGGCGGCCCGCTTGCGGTGACCTCGCCGCCGTACCTTCCGGAGCCGGGGCCGAAGTCGACCAATGCGTCGGCGGCCTCGATGACCTCGCGGTCGTGCTCGACCATGACGACGGTGTTACCGAGGTCTCGCAGTCTCTTGAGCGCCCCGAGCAGGCGGCCGTTGTCGCGGGGGTGCAGCCCGATCGTCGGCTCGTCGAGGACGTACAGGACGCCCGTCAGCCCGCTGCCGATCTGGCTCGCCAGCCGGATGCGCTGGCTCTCGCCGCCGGAGAGCGTCGGCGTGCTCCTCCCCAGTGAGAGGTAGTCCAGGCCCACTTCCACCAGGAACGACAGCCGCTCGCGGACCTCGCGCACCAGGTCGCCCGCGATGTGCCGCCGCTCCTCGTTCAATTCGAGCCCGTCGAACAGGGCGAGCGCCTGGCCCAGCGGCATGCGGTTGATCTGGTCGAGCGTGTAGCCCTCGAACCGGACCGCCGCGGCGTCGTCGCGGATCCGGGCACCCATGCACGAAGCGCACGGGACGTCGTCGACGAGCCCCTGGAGCTTCCAGCGGTACTGGAACGAGACCCGGCCCGCCTCCTCGATCGCGGGGAAGAGGCCCTTGTACTGCAACGAGAAGGCCGGCTCGTCCCCCGCGGCGGGAACCTCGTACCAGGCGTCGGGGCGGCCGTGGAGGATCGTCCGGCGGTGGCGGCCGTCCAACTCCTCGAACGGGACGTCCAGGTCGATCCCCTCCGCCTTCGCCAGCGCCTCGATCAGCCGGCCGAACGCCCGGTTCTCCGAGAACTTTGGCCACGCCGCCACGGCCCCTTCCCGCAGCGACCGTGACGGGCTCGGGATCAGGACGGCGGGGTTGGCACCCTGCTGGACGCCCAGGCCCTCGCAGACCGGGCACCATCCCAGGGGGCTGTTGAACGAGAAGTGGTGTGGCGACAGCTCCTCAAAGCTGCGCCCGCAGCCCTCGCAAGACCGATGCTGGCTGAAGCGGTCGACGGGCCATTTCGCCTCGTCGACGTCGTCCGTCACCCGCGCGACCAGCATCACGCCCCGGCCCAGGTCGAGGGCCGACTCCACCGCGTCGGCCAGCCGCGAGCGCGTGGCCCGCCGGACCACCGCGCGGTCGACGACCACCTGAACCTCGTGCTTGCGACGCCGGCTCAGCTTGGGGGGGGCGTCCAGGTCGATCGTCTTGCCGTCGACGCGGGCGCGGGCATACCCGGACGCTTTCAGGGTCGCCCAGAGGTCCTCGTAGGTCTCGTTGTCGCGGCGGTCGATCGGGGCCAGGACGTGGATCCGCGAGCCTTCGGGGAGTTGGAGGATCTTCTCGATGATCTCGTCGGCCGTCTGCGATCCGACCAGCACGCCGCACGAGGGGCAGTGGGGGCGGCCCAGGCGGGCCATCAGGATGCGCAGGTAGTCGTGGATCTCGGTGACCGTGCCGACCGTCGATCGGGGGCTCTTGCTGGTCGTCTTCTGCTCGATGCTCACGGCCGGCGACAGGCCCGTGATCTTCTC
Organism: Paludisphaera sp.; assembly: GCF_037189885.1. NCBI lineage: Bacteria > Pseudomonadati > Planctomycetota > Planctomycetia > Isosphaerales > Isosphaeraceae > Paludisphaera > Paludisphaera sp. The sequence goes on along the minus strand of NZ_JBBCIR010000023.1, from coordinate 160,671 downwards.
GGCGCGAGGCTTCGGGAGCGGGGCCAGGAACTGCCGGGCGTAGCTGGAGAGGCTCTCGACGTACCGCCGCTGACCCTCGGCGTAGAGCGTGTCCATCGCGAGCGAACTCTTGCCCGACCCGCTCGGGCCGCTGCACACCGTCAGCTTGTTGCGCGGGATGTCGAGGTCGATCCCCTTCAGGTTATGCTGCCGCGCGCCCCGGACCGAAATGAAGTCGAACCCCGACTCCGACGACTTGCCCTTCCCCTTCTTCGCCTTCCCATTCGCGGCGGCCTTGCCGCGCCCGGCGCGGCGGGCCGATTTGGGCGATAGCACGCGGGCCAGGGCGCGGCCGGTGTGGCTCTCGGCCACCTCCGCGACGGCCTCGGGGGGGCCCTGGGCGACGACCCGGCCGCCGCCGGATCCCCCTTCCGGGCCCATGTCGATCAGCCAGTCGGCGGTCTTCACCACGTCCAGGTTGTGCTCGACCACGACGACCGTGTTGCCCCGCGCCGTGAAGCCGTGCAGGACCGTCAGCAGCTTGCGGACGTCGTCGAAATGGAGGCCCGTCGTGGGCTCGTCCAGGATGTAGAGGGTCTTCCCGGTCCCCTTCCTCACCAGTTCGCGGGCCAGCTTGATGCGCTGGGCCTCGCCGCCGGAGAGGGTGGGCGAGGGCTGCCCCAGCTTCAGATAGTCGAGCCCCACGTCGTGCAGCGTCTGGAGCATCGCGGCGATCTTGGGGACGTTCGCGAAATGCACCAGCGCCTCCTGGACGTCCATGTCCAGCACGTCGCTGATGCTCTTCCCCTTGTAGCGCGCCTGGAGCGTCTCGCGGGTGAACCGCCGTCCCTCGCAGACCGGGCAGACGACCCAGACGTCGGCCAGGAAGTCCATCTCCAGCTTGTTCGAGCCGTTCCCCTCGCAGGCTTCGCAGCGCCCCCCCGAGACGTTGAAGCTGAAGCGCCCCGGCTGATACCCCCGCGCCCGCGACTCGGGCAGCTTCGTGTACAGGTCGCGGATCAGGTCCCAGAGCTTGACGTAGGTCGCCGGGTTCGAGCGGGGCGTGCGGCCGATGGGGGACTGGTCGATGTCGATCACCTTGTCGAGCTGGTCCAGCCCGTCGATCCGCTCGTGCGCCCCCGGCGTCGATTTCGCCCCGTTGAGGTCCCGCGCCAGCGCGTCGCGCAGGATGTCCGAGACGAGCGAGCTCTTGCCCGAGCCGGAGACTCCCGTGACGCAGACGAACAGCCCGAGCGGGAACGCGACGTCCACCCCCTTCAGGTTGTTGTGGGTCGCCCCCCGGATCGCCAGCTCCCGGCCGTCCGGCGCCTTCCGCTCCTTCGGGATCTCGATCTTCGTCCGTCCCGCGAGGTAGGCTCCGGTTATGCTTTCCTTGGCCGATTCAAGGGCCTTGAGGTCGCCTTGAGCGACGATCTCGCCCCCCTTGACGCCCGGTCCGGGGCCGAAGTCGACGAGCCAGTCGGAGGCCCGCATGGTGTCCTCGTCGTGCTCGACGACGACGACGGTGTTGCCCACGTCGCGCAGCCGCTGGAGCGCGGCGATGAGGCGGTCGTTGTCGCGGGCGTGCAGGCCGATGGAGGGCTCGTCCAGGATGTAGAGGACCCCAACCAGCCCCGCCCCCACCTGGCTCGCCAGCCGGATGCGCTGGGCCTCGCCGCCGGAGAGTGTCGGCGCCGATCGTTCGAGCGTCAGGTAGTGCAGGCCGACATCCATCAGGAAGCCAAGCCGCCCGCGGATCTCCTTCAGCAACTCCTCGGCGATCGTCCGCGAGATCGGGTCGAGCGGCGTCGGCGCCAGCTCGGCGCGGGGGGCGACCGTCGGATCCGCGAGCGCGTCGAAGAACTCCTTCGCCTCGTCGATCGGCCGCGACGACAGCTCGGCCAGCGTCCTGCCCCCCACGCGGACGGCCCTCGCCCGCGCGTTCAGCCGCGCCCCGCCGCAGTCCGGGCAGGTCATGCTCCGCATGTAGGGTTCGAGCATGGCCCGCGTGGGCGCGCCGCCCGAGCCCTTGTAGCGGTCGAGGAGGTCGACCGCCACGCCCGACCACTTCTCCGCGTGGGTCCAGCCCTTCCCCTTGTTCTTCCAGTGGCAGACGATCGGCCGGTCGCCGGCGCCGTAAAGCCAGACCTTCCGCCAACGCTCGTCGAGCCTGGACCACGGGCCGCGCAGCATCGTCCCGGCCGCGGGGCCGTCGGCGTCCGACTCGAAGTTCTTCGCCACCCCTTCGAAGATGTGCTTGCGCCACTTCCCGATCCCCTTGACCGGGCCCAGCGGCGCGATCGCCCCTTCCCACACGGAGAGCGAAGGGTCGGGGACCAGGAGATCGGGGTCGAAGTCGTGCCGGATCCCCAGCCCGTCGCAGGCCGGGCACATCCCCTGCGGGCTGTTGAAGCTGAACAGCTGCGGGCTCGGCGGGTCGAACCCGATCCCGCACGACGGGCAGGCGAAGTTCGCCGACAGCATCAGGTCGGGCTGCCCCTCGACCGCCACGATCAGCGTCCCCTCGCCTAGCCGGAGCGCCTGCTCCACCGCCTCCGCCAGACGCCCTCGCGCCCCCTCGGATCTCGTCGCCTTCAGGCGGTCGATCACCACTTCGATGTCGTGTTTAATTTGGCGGTCTAGCCGGAGGTCGTCGGAGAGCGACTGGACCTGGCCGTCGACGCGGGCGCGGACGTAGCCGGCCTTGGAGAGGTCGACGAAGAGGTCCTTGTATTCCCCCTTCTGGCTGCGGGCGACCGGGGCGAGGACGCTGAACGGGGTGCCTTCGGGGAGGTCGAGGATCCGGGCGACGATCTGCTCGCGGGTCTGGGCGGCGACGGGGCGGTCGCAGCGCGGGCAGTGGCCCTGGCCCACGCGGGCGAAGAGGACGCGCAGATAGTCGTTGATCTCGGTGATGGTGCCGACGGTCGAACGGGGATTCCGGCCGCCGGTCTTCTGCTGGATCGAGATCGAGGGGGAGAGTCCGTCGATCCGGTCGACGTCCGGCTTGGGCATCTGCCCGAGGAACTGCCGGGCGTAGCTGGAGAGGCTCTCGACGTACCGCCGTTGCCCCTCGGCGTACAGCGTGTCGAACGCCAGCGAGCTTTTCCCCGACCCCGACACGCCCGTCAAGCAGATGAGCCGGCCGCGGGGCAAAGTCAGCGACACGTCCCGGAGATTGTGCTCGCGAGCGCCCCGGATCACCACGTCCGATGCCGCCATCCCTGGAACGCCCCCCCGGCCTCTCGCTGCGATCCTGAACCGATCCCAAGGTTTGATACTATACGCACGTCCGCCAGGCATTGTCCAGCGCCGGGCGCGGCTTTCGTTCTCGGCCTGGCCGCTCCGCACACCTGCCTGGGCCGCGGGGGTCGGCAAATGATATTCGAGAAACCTGAAATCTCGGTGGCCCGCCGCGGATCGTGAGACCGATCGATGTTCGAACTCTTTGACATACCGGAATCGGTTCAAGCGACGCCAGGTCACGTCCCGGCGACGTCGCCGGCAACCCGAACGCTGTTTAAGTAAGTGTTGCGGCCCGGCCCCCGGCTCCCCGTTCTCGGCACCCACGATCGGCCCCGAAGGTCCATCGGGGACGCGACGATTTCACTTCGAGAACGACCTACGGACCCAAGCCGATTCAACCGTCAACCATCTCAGGTTGGGCGGTTGCGTTCGGATTCCGGGGCGCTCGCCTCGACGAGCGAACCCAACCGCGGACGCGTCTTCGGGCGTCCCGGGGGATTCCGCGCGGCGAGGCCGGCGGATAGAGTGGCGCGGTCCATACATCGAACCGAACGGCTTGGGGAGCATCGACATGCTTGGAATCGCCGCCCTGGTCCTGGCCCCTTTCGTCGCGGCCACCCCCCCGGCCGCCGACCGGCCGCCGAACGTGGTGCTGATCGTCTCGGACGATCACGCGTGGACGGACTATTCCTTCATGGGCCATCCCCACGTCCAGACGCCGAGGATCGACCGCCTCGCGGCCGAGGGGCTGGCCTTTCGGCGTGGGTACGTTCCGAGCAGCCTCTGCTCGCCCAGCCTCGCGTCCATCATCACCGGGCTCTACCCGCACCAGCACAAGGTGACGGGCAATGACCCGCCAGGGACGGCGGGCCGCTACGGCCGGCTGCTCGACGACCCGGCCCTTCGCGAGGGGCGACGCCGGATGGAGGGCTTCATCAAGGAGGCCCCCACGCTCCCCCGCCTGCTCGGCGAGCGCGGCTTTGTCACGCTCCAGACAGGCAAGTGGTGGGGCGGGAGCCACGCCGAGGGGGGATTCCACGAGGGCATGACCCACGGCGACCCGAAGCGTGGCGGTCGTCACGGCGACGTCGGCCTGGAGATCGGTCGGAAGACGATGCGGCCGGTGCTGGACTTCATCGACCGATCGGTCGACGCCGATCGGCCGTTCTTCGTCTGGTACGCGCCGATGATGCCCCACACGCCCCACAACCCCCCCGAGCGGCTGCTGGCGAAGTACCGCGACAAGGCCCCCAGCCTCCACGTCGCGCGATACTGGGCGATGATCGAGTGGTTCGACGAGACCTGCGGAGAGTTGCTCGACCACCTCGACGCGAAGGGCGTGGCCGAGGATACGTTGGTCGTCTACCTCGCCGACAACGGCTGGATCCAGGATCCGGACGCCCCCGGGTACGGCCCGAGGTCGAAGCAGTCGCCGTATGACGGCGGCCTTAGGACACCGATCCTCGTGCGATGGCCAGGCAAGATTAAGCCGGCGGTGGTCGACCGGCCCGTCAGCTCGATCGACCTGGCCCCGACGATCCTTGCCGCCGCCGGGCTGGAGCCCACGGCCAACATGGGCGGCGTCGACCTGCGTGACGAGCGAGCCGTGGCGGATCGGCCGGCGGTCTTCGGCGAGGTGTTCGGGCACGACGTCGCCGACCTCGATCGGCCGGCGGCGGGCCTCCGCTATCGCTGGGTCGTCGCGGAGGACTGGAAGCTGATCCTCCCAGACCCTCGGAACGCCCCGGGGCAATCCCCCCTGCTCTTCAATGTGGTCGCCGATCCGGCCGAGGCACGCGACCTGGCCGCCGCGGAGCCGGACCGGGTCGCGGACCTGACCCGGCTCATCGACGGTTGGTGGCGGGTTGAAGAGTGAGCGGGACTCGACCCCCGTCAGGCGGCCTTGCGGGCTCGCAGCCGGAGCCCCAGGGCCGAGGCCGCGGCGAAGACGATCCAGGTCGCGGGCTCCGGCACCGGAGCGGGCTGGGTCTCGGCGACGGTGGCCTCGGCGGTCGGGTCGGCGGAGCCGTCCGGGTCGAGGACCTGCGCCGCGAGCCTTGGGCCGATGATGACGGGCTTGGGGGCGGGCGGGGTGAAGGTCTTCTTGAGGCTGTCGACGATCGACTGGTTGAACTTCTTCACCGCGTCGGTGCTGGAGTCGTACCACCCTTCCAGGGTGTTGCCGATCGACTTGCCCGCCGAACTGCCCGCGATGGCGGCCCGCCAGTACTGGGTCGAGGTCGTGGCGTCGACCAGGGCCGCCCCGGCCGCCCGCTCCACCAGGAAAGCCTGCCGAGGAGCGACCACCGCGACTTGTCCCGACCGGGCGAGGTCGGCGTTGAGCGCCTGGATTGCCGCCGCGTCCAGGCGAAGCGGCCCGACGGCGTCGCGGCCGGAAGACGCGGCGACGGTGGGAGTCCCCTCGGGGACGCCGGTCCGTCCCGGCAGCCGGTAGGCCAGATAGGTCGGCGTCGTCCCCTCAGGGAGCGAACCTCCCGGGCGGGGCAAGGCGACGCGGCGTCCGTCCTGGTCGAGCACCATCGTCAGGCGGGCGACGCTGGTGGACGTGTCGGGCCGCAGCGGCGCCGCCGTCGCCGTCACGATCGATAGGCAGCCCCCGATGATCCCCAGGCCCAGCGAGATGAGGGCCCGTCGCTTCCGTGCGCCGTTCATGTGATGCGTCCTTCCTTCGGTCCGACCGTCCCGCGAGACGTGGATATCATTCCAGGGGCGTGTCGGCGACGGCCCGGAGACGGGCGAGGTCGATCGAAGTGGGCGGAGACATGGGGCGCCGACGTGCGTGAGGTGGTCGCCGGCTTTCTATCACGATTCCCTCAAGTTCGACAGCCCGAAATCCGGGGCCTCCCGCGGCCCCGCCTTGAAGGCCCGCCCTCGGACGCGAACAATATCCGACGTGAACCGGGGACGGCCCCGGCGACCGCTCCGTTGCTGAATTCGAAGGAAAGGGGATCGCGATGGCCGAGGCGAAGGGGAATTCCCCAAGGGTCCTGGACGTGGGGCAATGCAACTTCGACCACCCTCGGATCACCCGCTTCCTCGCCGAACACTTCGGCGCGGAGGTCGACCGCGCGCACACGAAGGACGACGCCCTCCGCCTGGTGAAGAAGGAGCGGTATGACCTGGTCCTGGTCAACCGGCTGCTGGACGTCGACCAGACGCCCGGCCTGGACGTGATCCGGGCCGTCAAGGAGGACGCCGCATCGGCCGAGATCCCGGTGATGCTCGTGAGCAACTACCCCGAGGCCCAGCAGGAGGCCGTCGAGGCCGGTGCCGAGCCCGGGTTCGGCAAGGCCGAGTTCGATCGCGAGGAGACCGTGCAACGCCTCGCGGCCGTCCTGCGCTGACGCGGACCCCTCAGGCGTCGACCCCGGCCCGGCGCGGCGGCTTCGGCCTCGCGGCAATTTCCAAGGAAGCCTCCGCGCGAGGCTTCGGGCGTTGGGCCGGGATGACGACCCGGAACAGGAAGGCGACGTGCGCCGCGGTCCCGGCCAGTACGAACAGGTGGAAGACTTCGTGCGCGTCGAACCCCGGCGCGAACTCCGCGCGGGTCAGGTTGACGACCGCCCCTACGCTGTAAAGGACGCCGCCGATCGGCAGCAGCCGCAGGGTTTGCCGGCTGTGGTCGCGGCGGACTTCCACGTAGCACGCCAGCATCCCCCATCCTAGCGCGAGGTAGATGCTCGTCGCCAACCACGTCGGGAACGAGCGTCCCAGGAGCATGGCCCCCCCGCAAACCACCGAGACGCCCCACACGGCGGCCATCGCGACGCGACGCGGCCGGGGCCGCATCAGCGCCCAGGCGGCCGGGGTGAACGTGCCGGCGATCAGCAGGAAGATCCCGACCATGTCCAGGCGACGCAGGAAGTCTTGCGTTTGCTCGTCCCCCGGCCAGGCGTGATACAGGACGCTCCCCCCGTAGCAGGCGGCCATCCCGAACCCGAAGATCGCCAGGGAGACGACCTTCCCGGTCTCGAACGACCGGGAAGCGGCGTCGGCCGCGTGCCGGCGCAGGGCCGCCCGGACCAGCAGCCATGTCGTCGGCAGGGCGGCGACCAGGCCCAGGGCGTGCGTCAACGTGCTGACGGGATCCCTCACGGCGAACGGCGGCATTCGCGCCTCCCGGTGACGGCGTCGAGAGCGGTGGACCGCGCGGGGTCGCGCCTATCGGATCTCGGCCGCGGGGAGGGCGCGACTTGAGCGGGCCCGCTCAATCGACCGGCCCCAGGTCGGCGTTCGCGGGGCCGACGACCACCTTCCCGAGCCGGTCGAACCGCGAGCCGTGGCAGGGGCAGTCCCACGTCGCGTCGTCGTCGTTCCAGGCGACGATGCAGCCCAGGTGGGGGCAGACCGCGGTCATGGTGTGGAGCGTCCCCTTCTCGTCTCGATAAGCGGCGACCTTGGAGAGCCCCTTGCGGATCACGGCGCCACAACCCGGGGCGATCTGGGAGGCGTCGGACACGTCCCCGCGCGTGAGCCAGTCGGCGTACTGACGGACCACGTTGGCGTTCTCCGACACGAAGTCGGACATGGTCTTCAACGGCTTTCGCGACGGGTCGTAGAGGACCGCCCAGGGGTTCTCCCGGCCGACGATCAGGTCGGTGAGGAGGATCCCCGCGATCGTGCCGTGGGTCATCCCCATCCCCGAGTCCCCCGTGGCGATGTAGACGTTCGCGTCGTCCGTCGGGTTCTTGCCGATGAACGCCAGCCCGTCGAGGGTCTCCTGGACCTGTCCCATCCAGCGGTAGTCGATCGCCCCCATCATCGGGAACCGCTCCCGGGCCCACGCCTCGAGTCGCTTATAGCGTTCCTCGTGGTCGTCGGCCTGGCCCGTCTTGTGGTCCTCGCCGCCGACGATCAGGAGGTCCTGGTCGGGGTAGTCCGGGTCGTCGGTCAGGTCCTGGATACGGACGTAGTGATACGGGTCGGGCGTGTCCCAGAGCAGGGCCTTGGGGATCGTCCCGCGCGGCACGAGCCCGGCGACGACGTAGCTCAGGTACGGGGCCTGCTTCGTGTGCATGGCGTACTTGTCGTTGATCGGCGAGTTGGTCGCCACGACGACCGCGCGGGCGGCCACCTTGGCCCCCCCCTCCGTCTCGACCCGCGCGGTGTCACCCCCCTCGACCGACTTCGCCCGGGTCCCGTTGAAGATCCGGCCGCCGCGCGCCTCCAGGGCTTTCGCCAGACCGTCCAGGTACTTGAGCGGGTGGAACTGGCCCTGGTCCGGGAACCGGAGGCAGGGGCCGCTGTCGAATGGGGCAGAGGGGATGTCCGGCAGCCGCTCCACCCGGGTAAGCCCCGCGCGATGCGCCGCGGCCTCCTCCTGGGCGAGCAACTCGCCGGGGTCGTCGGGCCCAAGCATGAGGTAGCCGTCGAGCCGGGCGAAGTCGCAATCGATCGCCTCGTCGCGGACGATCTGGGCGATCCTGTCGATGGCCGCTGTGTGGCTCTCGGCCGCGAGCCTCGACCCCTTGACGCCGTGGATCCGCTCGATCTCGGTGTAGCGGTCGTCGATGGCGTTCGACAGGTGGGCGGTCGTGCGCCTGGTCTCGCCGCCGGCGATCGGCCCGTCGTCGAGGACCACGACGCGACGGCCTTCGCGCGCCAGCAGGTAGGCCGTGGTAAGCCCCGCGATCCCCGCCCCGACGACGCAGACGTCCGTCTCCAGATCCTCGGCGAGCGGACTCCTGTCGGCGATCGTCACGTCGGCCGCCCAGCTCGATTGGTTCCGCCCGGAGTCGTCGCGTCGCATGGCATGGCTCCCCCGCTCCGGGCGCCGGACTCCCCGGCGTCCCTCCTCTCGCGGTCGATGCCGGTCTGGGTCATGCATCTCGCGGGCCGAACCATTCGAGACGGTCCGGCGTCAGGCGAGCACGACCACGAGCGGGCGGCCCGGCTCGACGACGAGCTCGGACGGCGAGAGGACGTCGATCATCCCGGGCGTGGCGCCCGGACTGACGGTCGCCCCCGCGATGGCCTCGCCTCCGAGGGTCGCCCGGACGCGAATGGCCCCCGCGACGCGATCGTCGGCCAGGCCGAGCGAGCGGAGCGCGAGCCTCCCCTTCTTCACGTCGATCGTCGCGGCCAGGGTACCCCCCTCGCGGCGCTGGGCGAACGTCCCCCATCCCTCGGCCGCGGTGAACGGGGCGCGGAAGTCCTCGGGGCGGAGCCGGGGGGCGAACGCGACACGGCGAGCCGGGCCGTGGTGTTCGAAGCCGCAGGCCGCGAGGAAGACGCCGTAGGCGGCCATCGACCGCGCGTAGTGGTCGCCGCACTCGACCTCGTTCCACGGGTTGCGCCTGGAGGCGTCGTAGCGATCGTGGACGGCCCTCGTGATCGCCATCCCCTCCGTCGCCATCCCTTCCCAGATCATGTGGCCGGCGACCTGATATTCGAACCCGTTCATGCACTCGTTGAAGTACATGGCCGACCACGCGTTGCCCGGGTCGTCGATCGGCGGCCTGGGCGACTTCGGGAACGTGACCATGAGCAGGCCGGCCTCGCCCGGCATGGCGTACCAGCGCCCGGCCTTGTACGCCTCGCGGTATGGGCCGACGTCCGGCGTGAAGTTGAACCGCCAGAGCGAGGCCAGCGCCCGCTTGACCTTCGCCTCGTCGAGCAGCCGGCCCAGGCCGACCTGGAAGGCCCAGTGCTGGCCGAAGACCTGGTCGATCTCGCAGCCGTCGTAGGAGCCCACCGCCCGGGCGTGCCCGGGGTCGGCGACCTGGACGAAGTAGCCGAATTCCTCGTTCCACAGGCGATCGACCAGAGCGGTCGACCCGCGCGAGGCGATGTCGCGGCAGCGATCGGCGAAGGCGTCGTCGCCGCGCTCGCGGGCCATGGCCTCCCCCGCACGCAGAGCCGCCAGGTACAGCGACGACAGCCACGGGATCTGACCGTGCCACTTGGCGTCGAGGGTGTTGTGCTGGCCCCCTTCCAGCACGCCGTCGCCGTCGGGGTCGTGCGTCATCAGGTACTCGAGCGACTTGCGGACCTTCGGCCAGAGCCGTTCCAGGAACGCGCCGTCTGTCAAGGTTTGGTGCTCGCGGTATGTCCTCAGCACGCTCCCGGCCTGGCCGTCGACCGCCGGGTCGCGATCCCCCTCGGCGCGGAAGCCGATCGCGCCGGTGTCGGGGTCGAAGCCGACGCCGTCGGCGTAGTCGACGCGCTCGCGGAGGATCCGCTCCAGCTCGGGGAAAAGCCGCCCGACCGCCTGCGCGTAGTGCCAGACGTGGGTGCAGGTCCCCTCGCAGCAGCCGACGCCCTCCCAGCCGTAGAAGCGGCCGTCGCCGAAGCGATGGCACGTCGACGTGGCCAGGGTCGCGACGCTCGCGAAGGTCCGGTCGAGGAACCAGTAGGGGAGCGTCGAGTCGTACCAGGTGTCGCGCCAGAGGCGGGTCTCGCGATCCAGCCGCGGCCACCCCTCGGCGACGCGCCGCGCGACCGCCAGGGCGTCCGGGAAGCGCGTCGCGTAGTGCCGGCCCAGGTCCTTCGGCAGGCGGGTGTCGGGCAGCGACAGGTTCGGGAAGTGCCAGGCGACGACGAACGTGGCGGTGCCCTTCTCGCCCGGCCGGAGCGACATGGGCCGGACGATCGCGCCGACGAGCTTCGACCCGAACGGGGCGCGCGACGCCGGCTCGACGCCGAACAGGCCGTCGACCGGGCTCCCCGAGGGGGTCGCGGGCCGGGCCTGGTCGCGGTCGTCGGCGTCGATCAGGCCGAGCGCCATCGTCCCGAAGTCGCGGCGCTTCTCGACAGGCCCGAGGCCCGAGCGCGGCCGGTCCTCCTGGACGAAGTGGTCGGCGTCGATGTGGCCCCAGCCGCCGGAGTGGGCGTCCACGATCTCGATCCGCGCCGACTTCCCGGCGAACCGGCGGACGTCGAACGACCGCCACGACATGGCGTCGGTGCGCTCGCCGACGGCCGACTGGACGACGCGGCCGTCGACCTTCAGGTTGACGCACGTCTCCGCCTTGTAGTCGCCGCCTCCGATCAGGAAGTTCAGGTATGACCGCTCGATCGTGAATGGCGGCGACGTCAGCCGGCCGGTCGGCTCATCGCTGCCGGTCCAGGTGTTGACGAGCCCCTTCCCCTGGAAGCCGCTCAGCGTCTGGCCGGGGCCCTGCCCCTTGCTGGGCCCATCGCCGAACGCCTTTCCCTCGACCGTCCAGTCGCCGTAGTCCGGGCCCTCGAAATCGGCCACGACGATCGCCGGCCGATCCGGCTCCTCGGCCGGCGGCGAAGGCTCGGCGCGGGAGACGACCGCCAGGAGCTTCGGACCGCTCGCGACCTCGTTGATCAACGTCCCCTCGCCCGGACTCCCCGTCGCGTGTCCCACGGCGTTCTGGAACCACGCGCCCAACTCGACCTCGACCGTCGCGGCCGACGTGTTTTCCACTGTGTAGGTCAGCGTCGTGGCCGGGAGGCTGGAGGCGTCGACGTCGAGCGGGATGAACGGCGAGAAGGCTTCGAGCGTCACGCGGATGGGGATGCTCGCATCCTCATAAGTCACGACGCCGATGGGATACTCGCCGCGGAATCGGACGTCGGCGAATCCCTCGCGATCGAGCGTCCGGACCTTGTCCCCCTCCTCGGACTTCACGCGGATCGCGGCCCCCTGCTCCACCGGCGACTCGGGCCGCAAGGGGTTGGCGTAGTGGGAGTCGTTGGTGCGGATGGTGGCGTTGAAGACGTCCCAGTGCCAGAGCTTCCCGTCGCCCCCCAGGTACAACTGCCCCGCGCAGATGCCGCCGACGGGCATGCCGATCAGGTCGAGGTCCGTCCCCTGATGGATAGTCGGTCGACCGCGCTCGAACAGCGACGCGACCCACGCGGGGTCCAGCTTCTTGTCCGCCGGGACGAGGCGGTCGAACTCCGTGGAATCGAACGGCCCGGCCATCGCCCCTCGCGGCCGAACGCCGGCGAGGGCGGCCCCGGCGGCGATCCCCACCTGGAGGAACTGACGACGGTTCGGCGTCGACGGCCCGCATCCCGAGCCCGGCCGGCACCCGCAATCCCCCCGATCCGACGCCACGTCCGCCATCGCTCGACCCTCCGCCGCGATGCCCTCGCCCGGCCGATCGAGTCGTCTTCGGACTCGTCGCGCCGGGCCGGCTTCCATCCCTTCGGATGGGATGGCTTCATCGTCGCACCGGGATGAGGGCGGTACAAGCGGCCGGGGACCGCCGGGTCTCTCGGCGTCGGCGCTGATGACCTCGCCGCCGCTCCGCGAGAGGTAGGCGGAGAAGACCTTGAGGTCCATCGTCTGCTTGAGGAAGCGGACCGAGCCGTCCACCATCAGGAAGTTCGCCCCGCCGGCGTGGTAGGAGTGGAATTCCTGGCCGTAGTCGCAGCCGAGTTCCCCGGGTTTCCGCCTCGGGTCGTTCGGCAGGATCAGGCACGCGCCGAACGTCCCGACCCCCGACGTGCCGTAGCGGGCGTTGAGCGGGGCGCTCTGGTCGAAGAAGTTCTTGTGGCCCATCCAGATGCCGTGGATGGCGTTCGGCGCCTCCCCCAGCGCGACGGTGTATGTCGTGCCGTCGGTGATCGAGGTGAGCGTAACGTTCGGCTCGTGGCGATGCATGATCGTGCCGCGGCCGCCGCTATTCTGGCCATATTCATTCGTGCATCCCGTGCCGGGATGGCAGCGCAACGCGCGTTCGCCCCAGTTGCCGCCATAGTCGCTGCGAGCGAACAGGTCCGTCGAGGTGATGGTGTCGCCGTTGGGCTTGCCGAGGTCGCCGCGCGGGTTGGTCGGGCACAGGAACGCGGAGAGCCGCGTCTGGCTCACGGTCGAATTTTCGGGCTCGATGTACCACTTCGACTGGTTCACGGCGTTGTAGACCGGCGATTGCTCCAGGTAAGGGGCGATGGCCGCGCCCCAGCTCTGGATCCGCTGGGTATCGCTGGTCGGGGTCGCGATCGTGGTGGGCGTCACGCTGCCTCCGGGACCCCCCTTGGGGAGCATATTGTTGACGCCGATATAGTTGTGCATCGCCAGGCCCAGTTGCTTCAGATTATTGACGCACTGGACGCGGCGGGCGGCCTCGCGCGCGGCCTGCACGGCCGGGAGCAGCAAGGCGATGAGGACGGCGATGATCGCGATGACCACCAGGAGTTCGATCAGCGTGAACCCCGGGCGCGCGGGGCGCGGGGCGAGGCGGGCGGGCATGGTCGGGCCTTTCGGACGGGTCGAGCCGGGTCGGGCTGATGGGTCGGCGACCCGGCCGCTTCGGGTCCGGGCGGGCTCGATCGAGGCGGGCGTGGCCCGATGTCGAAGCTCGCGCGGACGCTCGCGGCCGGGGCGTCTCGACGTCGGTTCGACGGGCAGGTCTTCTGGCTCTCGGCTCTTCGCGGCCCCGGACGACCTTCCCACCCATGGGCAGTGGTCGCAACGTCCGGGAGCCTGGCCGATCACAGCGGCGGCCCCGCGCCGGATTCTCACCAGCTTCCCTATTCTCCCCCCGTCGGCCTCGGGCCAAGGGGGGGCACCCGTCGATCCATCGATGCTAACGGCCCACCCCCCAGGCGACAAGGCCGACCGCGGCGGGGGCCCGCCTTCCGATGTCCCCGACCCGCCCGCCGGGCCCATCCCCATCCACCCGCCGGGATTCCCCGGCGCGACCCGACTGCCCACGCTCTCCCCACGAGTTGGCTTCGTTCGCGCGCCGACGTGTTCCGATGTTGCGACGTTAAATCCGTAAGGTAAAAACTTTGTGGCGAAATCGGGTTGGCTTCGTTCGTCGTTTTCGAAGTGATTTTTCGCCGCGCGCCGAGCCCGCCCGGCGCGGGATGCCCGTCCCTCCTTCCGCCGGGCGGTGCCTACATAGATCGGAGGCGGCAACGGCTCATCGCTGGCTCGGCCGACGCCCTGTACCCGTCGCGGCGACCCTCGCCGCGGGCGAAGGAGAGGAGATAGGACCGGGCTATTCGCCCCGAGGCCGGTCACCCCTGCTGTTCAACTGCTTCCGGGATGTCAAAGAGCATCGTCATCAAACACCCGTATGGTCAGCGATGCGATCGGCGGGATTTCAGGAATCTCGATTTGTACTCGTTCAAGGCCCGATATCGTTACGCTGGCCTGAGCCCGTTATACTCGAGTGATGCCGGATCAACTTCGATCGCGCCCGATCGCCTGGATCATGCTCGTGGTGGGGCTCTGTTGGGTCGGCGGTTGCGGCCCAAGCCCGCCCCCTCCTCGCGCCATGCTCAGGGGGCATGAGGGCGAGATCACCTCTCTCGAATTCGCTCCGGATGGCATCACCCTCGCCTCCAGGAGTCGCGACGATACGGTGAGGACCTGGGATGTGCCGCTGAGCCGGGCGAGGATGGCGGTTACAGGATTTCCCTCGGACATGGGCTCCGTGGTTTTCTCTCCCGATGGGGCGCGGCTGGCCGCCAATGAAGCATCGGTCGGGGTCGTGGCATGGGACGCCGCGAACGGCAACGGGCGGTCCGACTATCCTTACCCCGAGAGCGGCGAGCCGGGCTGGTCGTGCTATTCGCTCTCCTATGGCTGGGGCGTCGCTTACTCGCCTGACGGCATGTTCCTGGCCGCTGGTGGCGGCAACGGTGGCGAGGATGGTCTCGTCTCACTCTGGGACGTCGCCTCGGGGAGGGGGAGAATCTCGGACGTCATGAGGCTCCGGTGACCGCCGTTGCCTTCTCGCCCGGCGGCGACGTTTTGGCCTCGTCGGGCCTGGAAGGGGCCATTCGCCTCTGGGACCTCGTGACTCGGAGGGAGCGCGCGTGCCTACGCGGGCATGGCGGGCCCGTCCATGCGATCCGCTATTCCCCGGACGGCGGGACGTTGGTCTCCGCCAGCGGAGATCGCACGGTCAAAGTCTGGGACGCTGAAAGCGGCCGTGAGCTAGGGACGTTCTCCGATCATCGCGATCCAGTCTTGTGCGTGGCGCTCAGCCATGACGGCAAGCTCGCGGCTTCCGGCGACCGGAGCGGAGCGGTCTTGCTCTGGGACCCGTCCACGAGGCGGAGAATCGCCTTGCTTGCTCGTCATGGGGGAGGTGCCTCGTGCGTCGCCTTCTCGCCCGTTGCCGACGTGTTGGCCTCGGGAGGCAAGGATGGGGCGATTCGATTGTGGGACCTGTCCGAGTGGCGAGGCCTCCGGGCGGTTCCATGACGGCTTGCCCCTGGCCTCGCCCGGCCACGATTCCGCCCTGGGCACGGGTTGCGAGCGGGGCCGACGGTCCCGGCGGGTCGCGCGGCGCCAGTCCGCCGATATCGAGAGCCACGCCCGCGCCGCCGGCTCACCTCGCGTACACGTTGAAGCCGTACAGCGAGTAGTTCATCGTCGCGTTGTATTGGGACATATAGACTCGGACATGGCGGCCCCGGCCGCCGAGGCCGGGCAGTTCCACCACGCCCCCCGCCGTCGCCCCGGAGATCGACCGGAGGGTCGTCCAGACCTGGCCGTCGTCGCTAACCTGGATCGCGTAGGCCATGGCGAACGCGGCCTCCCAGGACAGCCGGACGCGGCCGATGTCCTGGATCGAGCCCAGGTCGACTGCCAGCCAGGCCTCCTGGCCTTCGCGCGTCCATTGGCCGCTCGACCAGCGCGTCGCGTCGTCGCCGTCCAGCGCCATCGCCGCCGAGTGGGCGGGCCCCTCCACGCTCGACGCCGTCGCGGGCCGGCCGCGGGCCAGGTCGACCTCCGGGACGACCACCTCGATGCCGCCGACCTTGGCCGGGGCGGAACCGGCGCGGCCCCGGAACTCGATCACGATCCGCCCGTGGGCGTCGGCCGTCGCGGCGACATCCCGGACAACCCCCCTGTACATCGCCCCCGCCGCCGCCAGGATGTCGAAGCCGTTCAGCGCCCTCGACCCGTTCACGTCCACGTCGAAGACGCGCCCGCCGACCTGACTCACGCTGTTCTCGGCGAAGTGCAGCCGGACCGTGTAACGGCCGCCGGGGGATAATCCCGGGATCGTGTAGGCGAAGTCGCCCACGCGCTCGCCCTGATAGACCGACTGGGGCGCGGGCGAGACGACGCCGGAAACGTCGATCTCGTGGGTCGTGCTCCCCGTCGATCCTCCCGAATAATAGGCGTCGGCCCCGAATGAGGACGACGCCGACCTTGCGCCCGTCGCGATCGCGACGAGCTGGGCGCTCTGGAACGCGAGATCCGCGATCTGGATGATCGGGTCGCCGTTGCTCGTGATGTCGTCGAGGCGGTAATAGCGATAGGCTGCGGTATTGGCAATGCGATAGACGCGCGTCGACGAGTTCGCCAGGTCGGCCGCGTCGGCGCGGGCGTCGAGAATGGTCCAGGTCACGCCGTCGTTGGAGCCCTTCAGCGTCCAGCTCCGGGGGGCGTGGCCGGGATATCGCGCGGCGTCGTTGGCGCTGGTGATCGCGTATTGCGTGACAACCTTGGGCATGCCGCCGGGCGTCGCGTATTGCAGCCAACTCGTCCCGGACGGGGCGAGCCATTTCGTCGTCGGGTCGCCGTCGAACGCCAGGGCCGGCCCCGAGTCGGCCTGGGCGTCGTCGGCCGGGGACTCGACCACGGCGGGCGAAGCCGGGGCCGCGTCGAACCGGACCTCGCCGATCTGGACGAGGGGATCGCCGACGCTGGTGATGGCCTCCAACCGGTAGTACCGGAAGGCCGCGGGGGCCGCGAGGCGGATCGTCAACGCGGCCGCGTTGACGGAGACCAGACGGCCGTCGGCCCGGGCGTCGAGCGTGGTCCAGGTCACGCCGTCATTCGACCCCTTCAGCGTCCAACTCCGGGCCACCCGCGACGGGTACCGCTCGGCGTCGACCGCGTTGACGACGGTGTAGCCCCGGACGACGATCGGCGCGCCGCCAGGCGCCCGGTACTGGAGCCAGCCCACGCCGGAGGTCCCGACCCACGAGGTCGATTCGTCGCCGTCGAAGGCCAGCGATGCTCCATTCGATGAGCCGTCCGTCGCCGACTCGGCCGGCGGTTCGCCGCCGCCGACGGTCGCGGGCATCGGCAGCCGGGCCAGGGCGTGGAACGCGGAGAGCAAGCACTCCGCCGTCGTGCCGTCGGAGTACGTCACCACGACGGTCAACGGCCCGACCGCCCCGTCGCGGAGCGGCTGGATGTCGAGATGGGCCCGGCCGCCGTCGCGCGACAGGGCCGCGGGCGCCTCGCCGACCGCGGGCGACGTGCTCCAGGCCCGGCCGTCGGCACCGATCGCCGTCACCTTGACGATCTCCTTCCTGGTGTCGAGGCCGTCGAGGGCCAGGCGGACGTCCTGGAACCCGTCGGGGCCGTTCGAGGAGCCGACGAGGTCCCGGCCGTCCTGCCCCAGCGACGCGGCGGTCAGGGCGGGGAGCGCGGCGAGCGTCAAGGATTGGTCGTCCACCGCCGCCCCGTTCAGGACGGCCGAGTAGACCCTCAGCCGCGCCGTGCCCTCGACGGCGAGGTTGTCGCGGACGTCCAGGACGATCTCGCCGGGCGTGAGCCAGGGATAGTTGGCGCGGGTGTACGCCGGCTCGCCGCGGCTTGGGTCCCCGCCGGAGCCGATCGTAACCGCCGGCCGGGACGGGTCGCTCCAGCGGAACGTGTTGTTCGTGAAGGCGCCCTGGAGGTACATCCGCCCCGCGCTCGCCTTGTTCGCGCCGCGGTCGTGCGCCACCTCCAGCGCGACGTACGAATCCACGAACGTATTGCCGTCGATCGCGAGCCCCAGGACCGGCAGTCGCGACCACCCCCAGGGCGCGGGGTGGCGGCCCTCGAAGGCCCCCTCGCTCGACCCCGCGCCGACCCGGAGCGCCTGGCCGCCGTGGAATGTGTTGCCCTCGATCCGCTGGCCCCAGTGGTTGCCGCTGATCACGATCGCCACGTTGTTCGGGATCATGCCCCGGAGGTCGATGGTGTTGTCCAGGTACGCCTGGTCGACGAACCCCCGGCCGATCGCGATCGCGTGGTCGCCGTCCGGCAAGGGGGCGTCCAGGAGATAGCGGTTGGGCCCGAGCGCCTGGGCGATCATCCGCCACTCGCCCGCGTGGGGCCCTTCGAGGATCGAGACCACGTCGCCCGTCCGCGCGGCCGGCCCGCGCAGGTGGGGCACCTGGAGGACGTAGCCGTCGGGCGACAGGGACGATGGGACGCCCTCGAACCGCGGCTGGTACGTCTCGGTCAGGATGACCTCCGGGTTGTTGTCCCACCCGGCCGGGACGTTCGCCGTCGGCGTGCCGATCCCGCCGCCGATCGTGTTCCCCGCGACCGTGTTGCCGATCCCCTGCCCGGTGTCGGAGCTGCCCATGACGAGGAAACGCTGGGCGATCCCGCGAGGATCCACCTGGCGAGCGTGGTTGTTCAGGATGGCCACGTCGAAGCTGCGACGCGCGGCGAGGAAGCTGGGGGTGATCGTGCCGGCGACCGCGCCGCGGTAGTCGTTCCCCTCCACCCGCCAGGGGGCCGCCCCGAGATAGATGAAGCCCCCCGTCAGGGCGTTGGCGGCGATGACGCCCGTGTCGCCGTCGTCGAAGTTCATGAGCGGGACGGCCATCTCCCAGGCGCCGGGCGCCGCGGCGGCCGGCGCCACGACGTCGAGGTTCGTGAACGTCAGGCCGACGTCGATCGTCCCCAACCCCGCCTGCACCACGTTCCGCGCGTGGGTGCTCCATTCGGCCGTGGTCCCGGTGAACCGGACGTCGAAGCCGTCGAGCGCGACGTGGCTCGACCGGACGTAGATGGCGCCGGTCTCGTTGTTCCAGGGCGAGCCGGGCGCGGCCGACAGGACGAAGTTCAGCACGGCCCCGGGCTCGGCCGTCAGGCGGACCGGGGCGTCGAGGACCAGGGGCCGGTCCAGGCTGTACGTCCCGGCGGATAGGTGGACCGAGGGGGCGTCGGTCGCGAGCGCCGCCAGGAGGCCGGCGGAGTCCACCACGCGCAGGGAAGGCGCGCCGACGCGGGGGTCGACGGCCAGGCGGCCGAGGTCGGCGGGGGCCCCGGCGAATCGGGCGACGGCCTCCGAGCCGTCGTCGAAGGTCAGGCGGAGGGTCAGCGTGGAGCCGGACTCGTCGCGGACCGGCGGGAAGCTCAGGACCCCGGTGGAGGGGGAATAAGACATCCGCGTCGGGTCGGCGAACCCGGTATGGGGCGCCGGGGCCCCGTCCTTCAGGTAGAGCCAGGCGCCGCCATGCTGGTTGGACAGGACGGCCGAGCGGACCGAGGCGAGCGAACGCGTCCCCGCCATCGCGGCGAGGCTCGCGGCGTCGATCGCGACGTGGGAGAGCCCGGGGAAGCCGGCGTCCTGGGGGAGGCTCCGGGCCGAGAACGCGGCGAGGTCGGGCTCCGCGACCGTGGGCATCGCGAGCGTCGGCACGGTCGCGGCGGCGAGCACCACGGTCGCGTCGGTTTTCCCGCTCCGGTTGGTGTAGGAGCGATGGTCCGGGTTCCAGTGGTCGTAGAGGACCTGGACCGTCAGCGGGATGCCCGCGAGGTCGACGTCGGACGAGAAGTAGACGTCGGCCGTGGTGCCCAGGGAGGCGTTGGCGCCGGGGCGGTCCAGCATCTCGGCGTTCCAGCGGCCGTCCGGGTTGACGCCCGTCTCCCACGCGCGGGGCGGGGACGTCGCGGCCGTGATCCGGACGCGCGCCGACGCGCCGGCGGAGAGGCCGGAGAGGGCCAGGTGGACGTCCTGGAAGCCGTCGGGCCCCACGGCGATCGTCGAGCCGGTCCAGTCTCGCCCGTCCTGCCCCAGGAAGGTCGCCTGGACGCCCGACCCCGGGACTCTTAGGTTGGGATCGACGGCCGAGTCCGAGCGGAGCGAGGCCTGCTCGGTCGTGCCGTCGGCGTACGTGACGCGGATGGCCTGGTAGAGCATGCCGGCGGGGTCGGCGAAGTAGGGTTCCAGGAAGAGGTCGGCGGCCGAGGGGACGGCGGGGTCGGGCAGGAACATGGCGTTCTTGCCCTGCGCGGGGGCCCAGGACCACGCCCCGCCCCCGTGGCGTTCGACCTCGACCCGAGACACGGCCTGGCCCGCCAGTCCGGTCAGCCGGAATCGGATATCCTGATAATCGTTGGGAGATTGCTGGACCAGCGTCCCCTCGGTGCCGACGTAATCCGAGCCGTCCTGCCCGATCCAAAGGGCCGACAGGGCGAGGAGGCGACGGCGCTCCAGGGCCGTCACCCCGGGGGCGAAGCGGCGGCGGCGCGAAGGCTTGGACATGAGGGTCGGGCCCCGGGTGAAGCGGTGCAAGGTGTTCGTGCGGGGCGTCCCTGCCGGGGATGGGGCGATTTCGGCCAGCTCCGTCCCCGACTTGAATCTAAATCATTAAGACCCGGGCGGGAACAAAGGGGCCGGCGCGCGGGCGACGCTGGCCGGGTGGGGCGTGGCATCTCGGCCCCAGGTGTGGCAGATTGGTGATGGGCCTCGGAGACGCGGGGCCGGGGCCGGGCGGCGGGGGTCAGGCGGGATGGCGGACTGGATCGATCGCGAGGTGGACGTACTGATCGCCGGCGCGGGACCGTCGGGGCTGAGCCTGGCGGTCGAGCTGCGTCGCCAGGGGACGGACTGCGCGCTGATCGAGGCGAAGGCCCGGCCGACGCCCGAGCGGGAGTCGCGCGCCCTGGCGATCCACGCGGCCACCATGGAGGCCTTCCAGCGGATGGGGATCGCCGGCCGGATGCGGGAGGAGGGCCGCGTCCTCCACGGCTTCGGGGCTTACCGGGGCGATAACCGCATCCTCGGCCTCCGACTCGCGCTCGCCCCCGACGAGACCCGCTTCCCGTTCATCCTGATCCTGCCGCAAGGGCGCACCGAGCAGCTCCTGCTGGACCGCCTGAACGAGCTGGACGGCGACGTCGAATGGGGGACGCGGCTCGAGTCGTTCAAGACCGACATGGACGGCGTGACCGCCGAGCTGAAGGACGACGAGGGCCGGACGAGCTACGTCCGGGCGAAGTGGCTGATCGGCTGCGACGGCACCCGGAGCGTCGTGCGCCAGGGCGTGGGGCTGGAGTTCCGGGGGCGGGAGTACCCCGAGCGGTTCCTGCTGGCCGACGCCGAGGTCTCCTGGGGCCTGCCGGCCGACGAGGCGTCGATCCTGCTGACGCCCGAGGGGGCGCTCGTCGCGGTGCCGCTGCCCGACGAGGGCCGCTGGCGGCTGATCGACGCGACCGGCCGCTCCGACGCCGCGACGCCCGAGGCGGTCCTGGCCAGGCTGCAACGCCTGGCCGGGCCGATCTCCGGCATGGGGGGGAAGGTCGGCGAGGCGGCCTGGACCTCGTCGTTCGTGATCCATCGCCGGGTGGTCGACCGCTATCGCGCCGGTCGCGTCCTCGTGGCGGGCGACGCGGCGCACCTGCACAGCCCGGCCGGCGGGCAAGGGCTGAACGTCGGCGTGCAGGACGTCGTGAACCTGGCCTGGAAGCTGGCGATGGTCGTCCGGGGCGAGGCCGTCGAGTCGCTCCTGGACTCCTACGACGCCGAGCGCAGGCCGGTGGCCGCCCGCGTGCTCTGGTCCACCGACCGGATCATGCGGCTGATCGCCCCGCGCAACCCCATGGCCCGCGTCGCCCGCGACGCGGTGGTCGCCGGCCTGGGGAGGATCGACGTCGTGAGCCGGCGGATCGCTCGCGAGCTGGCCGGCCTCTCGGTGTCCTACCGCCGGAGCCCGATCGTGGACGAGGCCCGGCCGGGCTGGCTCTACGCGACGAGCGTGGAGGGGGCGACCGGGTTCAACGCCAACGAGTCGTTCCGTCGCGGCCCCAAGCCGGGCGAACGCCTGCCCGACGTCATCCTCGCCCAGTCCGACCCGGCCACCGGCCTCCCGCTGCGGCTGTCCGACGTCGTCCACGGCGAGCCCGCCCTCTCGGACGGCTCCCAGGGGCCCAGGCACGTCCTGCTGGTCTTCCAGGGGATCCGGCCCGAATCCGGCGCCTTCCGGGTGGACTTCCTGACGCAGGATTTCGTCCCCCCCCACCTCGCCGGGCGGATCCGGCCCATCCTCGTCGAGCCCAGGGTGCCGGTCGAGAAGTCCCCCGCATGGCGCGGCGAACGGCTCTCCGACCCGACCAACTCCCTGCACCGCCGATTCGGCGCGGAGGGTGCATGCCTCTTCCTCGTCAGGCCCGACGGCTACATCGGCTTCCGCGCCCGGCCGCTCGACCCCCTGCCCTTCCGCGAATACACCAAGCGCATCTTCAGTTAAGCTCGATACGCGAGCGTCACCTTCCCGGAGACGAGCCATGTCTGGCATCGGTCGGTTCAAGCTCAGCGACGCCATCGGCAAGGACGCCGGCGGTTCGAAGGCGGCCAAGGATGGGGCCAAGGGGAAGAAGGGTGCCAAGGCCACGCCCCCCGGGACCTCGGCCCGAGGCCAGGTCGGCGAGGCCGGCCGCGGCAATCCGCCGGCGGGCCACCTGAAGATCGGCGGGGGCGGCCGGGGCGCCTGACACTCCTCGTCACCCTTCCGCGATTAGGATGGAGTCGGGGGCGGCGCCGCGCGGGGCGTCGGTTTCCCGCCGCGATATTCGCGGCCGAGTCCGGTGGGGGGCGGTCGGGTCATCGACCCGCCGCCCTCGTCCCATTACGTCCCGGCGGACGCCGCCGCCCGCCTCCTTGTCTTGTCGAACCCTTGGACGCCGCGAGGGCCGTCGCGGTTCCCTCCCGATTCAAAGAACGGCCTCGACCCTCAGCCGCAGCGAACGGAGGAAGGGGCGCAGCCCCCACAATCCCAGGCGCTCGGCCTGTTCCTCCAGCGCGACGATCTCGAACAGCAGCCCGCGCAGGGCGCGGGGGTCCCGGGGGGTCCGTCTGATGGCTTCATGGGCCCCGAGGGTCGTCCGCCGCAGGGACTCGGCGATTCGCGCCGGCGACGTGGCCGCGGCGGGACGCTTCGAGGTGCCGGCGCTAGTCCGCGCCCAGCGTTTCGTGGGGACCGGGGTCGGCATGGGGTCTTCCTCGTGAAGGGAAACAGGGCGACGCTCTCGGCCAGGCTCGTCCGTCGGGATCAGTCGTGGCGAGGCACCCTCGGGCGACGCCGAGCATGCCTCGAGGCACGGCCACGCCGTCGCGACCCCGACGCCCAGGCCGCCCGCCTCGCGAATGCAGCCTAGGTCACGATGCCCGCCCCGTCCGTCCGAGGCCGGATCGTCATTCCCGGTTGGACGCCGCCCGTCACTCCGATGTTCACCGGAATATTCGCCGCGCCCCCGGGGATCTTCGACGAATCCTCCGGGAACCGATCGCGTCGCTTCACATCTCTCCATGATCGTGCCCCGGACATCCGTGCCACGGAATCGCGCGATCCTCGCGGCCTCATCGCCTCGTTCGTCGCGGGGGGGCGACGGGGGCCCGGTGTGGTGCGTGTTGCAAGTTGTTTCGGGCCAATGATTACCGGGGATGACCTCCCGTCGGGGGGTGGCCTCGTTCGCGCGTTCTCGTCGAGGAATTCGCGCATCCTCGCGGGGTGCCGGGATGCCCCAAGGGGGGGAGGCGACACCGCGACGACCCTCGCGGGCCGCGGCGTCGACGCGATGGCGATTCGTCCGATCCTGATCCGTCGGCGGCGTCATACCCACGTCCTCCCCTTTCGCGTCGATCGACCAGCCACCGCGTCATCGAGCCGGCCAGGATGGAGCGCGTCATCGATCACGCTTGGCGATTCAAGGCTTGGGTGCTTCCCGGACCCTCCAGGATCAAGCCAGGCACCCGAGCCATCGAATCACCGAGATACTGTTCGCGTGGACAGGTTATCGGCGAGGCCCCGCGAGGACAAGATAAATCTGTACAGATTTCGCGCGAGGTGGTTTTCTCGGTCTGGGCGATGTGGTAGGGTCGCGAGGGTTCGCGGCCCCGCTCGTGACGGGGCGCGAGGAGGATGGATCGAGGAAGGAGCGTGTGGCTTGAAGACCATGGATCGTGGGGCGCGGGCGTGGCTTTGCGCGTCGCTGGCCGGGCTGGCCGCGCTGGGCTTCTCGTCGGGCTCGGCGTGGGGGCAGGATAGCGGCAAGAAGGCCGAGGAGAAGCCGATGACGAAGACGGAGAGCGGGCTCGAGTATCGCGACACCAAGGAGGGGGACGGGGCCAGCCCGAAGCGGGGGCAGACCTGCCGGATGCACTACACCGGCTGGCTCTGGGAGAACGGCAAGAAGGGGAAGAAGTTCGACAGCTCGGTCGATCGCGGCGAGCCGTTCGAGTTCACCCTTGGGGTCGGCCAGGTCATCAAGGGTTGGGACGAGGGCGTGGCGAGCATGAAGGTCGGGGGCAAGCGCGAGCTGCTCATCCCCCCCTCGCTCGGCTACGGCGCCCGGAACGTGGGCGGCGTGATCCCCGCCAACTCCACGCTGATGTTCGAGGTCGAGTTGCTCGGCGTCGACTGATCGCGCGCCGACGCCTCGCGCGCGGACGCCCCACTCGCGAGGGGAGGCGTCCGCGCGGTCAGGCCCCGGCGGGGGGCTCCGACGGAGGACGGGTCAGGCGGACGAGGGTCCCCTGGCCCGGGGGGGCGTCGATGGAGAACGCGCCGCGGTGGCGGCGCCAGAGGCTGCGAGCCAGCGGCAGGCCCAGGCCCTGATGGCCCGGCCGGGTCGTGAAGAAGGGCTCCAGGGCCAGCTCCATGACCTCGGGGGACATGCCGGGGCCGTCGTCGCGGACGTCCAGCTCCAGCCAGCCCTGCGAATCGAGCCGCGTGGAGACCGTGACGGTCCCGCCCTGGCGGCCGGCGGCCAGCGCCTCGAAGGCGTTGTCGATCAGGCAATCCAGCATGATCCCGAGCCGATCGGGATCGCCGATGAAGCTGGAGCGGGCGCCCAGGTCGGCGACGAGTTCGACCCCGTTCGGGGCGTCCACGCGCCTGGCCTCGACGCGGGCGGCGATCAGGGCGTCGAGATCCACGGTAGTCGCGTCGGGGGCCACGCCGTTGCGGCAGTATTCCGCGAATCGGCGGGCCAGCGTCGCCCCTTCCAGCGCGGCCCTGATGATGGCGTCGGCCTTGTGGACGATCTCATCCTGGCTGAGCCGCCTCGCCTTGAGCATCTCTCCCTGGCTGACCACGGCGGTGATCCTGTTGATGACGCTATGCATCACGGACGACGCGACGTGCCCCAGCAGGGGGGCCTGGCCCTCGTCCGGCGGGGCGGCGGTCGAGCGGTCGTTGGGGAACGGTGCCATGGCGGAGTGGGTCCGGCGGGGGCTGGGGGGGCGGCCCATCACGGGCGACGGATGACGCGGGCCTCGGCCCAGTCGGCCAGGTCGCGGACGTCGCCGCGCTCGCCGAACTCGGTGGCCAGGATCAGGAGCTTGGCGCCGGCGAGATCGACGTCGATCTCCGCGGGGGCGTCGCGAGCGGTCATGGGAGGGGTCGCGAACCGTTCCTGGCCGTCGGTCAGGACGCGGAAGACGACGTTGCCCAGGGAGCCAGCCCGCTCGTCGACCCCCACGGTCGCCTGGAACCGCAGGTCGCCCGGCTGGAGCTTGAACGCCAGCAGGGTCCGGCTCGATGTCCCGAACCCGCGCTCGGGGCGGCGGCCGCCCAGCGACATGGGGCGGGAGTCCACGGCGGCGTCGATCTGGTAGGGCCGGACGACGTCGAAATAAGGCGTGTAACTCTTGGCGTCCACGGGACGTTCCGATAGGTAGGCGACGGCCGCCGTGCGGGGGATGATCGACGCGACGTCCTCGATCGGCGCGTCGACCGGCGCGCCGAGTCGCGAGACGCCGGAAATCCTCCCCTGTTCGAGCTTAACGTCGGTCAGCCCCAGACGCGAGCCGTCGGCCAGGCCGAGTTCCAAATAGGGGCCGTCTGGTCGGGGATAGGAGACCAGCGCGGGGTCGAAGCCGATGGCCGTCACCCCTTCGCGCGGCAGATCCCGGGGAGCGCCGTCGACCTGGAGGCGGATGACCCGGGCGTCCATCTTCTCGAAGGTGCCGACGACTCGGTCTCCGTTGGCGAGCCAGGCGATTTCGCCGGCGTGGGCTTCCGTGCGGATCCGGCGGACGATCGCGTCGAACGCCTCGGGGTCGGTCGGCGGGGCGAGCACCAGGCCGAGCGCCGCGTCGAGCGGGATGGACGCCTTGCCGATCGCCGCCGACTGCACCTCGACGGCCGCGTCCGTCGCCGCGCCGATGGTCGCCCGGGCGATCCGGTCGCCGTCGGCCAGGATCACCATCGCGCCGTCGGCCGCGAAGGGCTCGACTTGCCGGCAGAGACGGACGAGTTCCGTCGTCGCGAACGTCTTCGTCTCGCCGGCCTCAGGGGCGGCCTCGATCCGCTCGACCCCCAGCGCGGCGAGCCGGCCCGGGGACGCCGGGCCGGCGGTCGTCAGGATCTCGAAGGCGGGCCCGACGGCCGGGGCTTCCCCCCGCGAGGCCGGCGCGGAGGCCGCCGTCAACGCGAGGCAGAGGCCGATGATGTTACGTCCACGCATGTCGTTTCGGTCCCCGGTCGCGGCTGGAGCGCTCAACGCTGGAAGATCGGCAGGAAGTTGTTGGGCATCTGGAGGATGATGAGCGCCATCGCCGTCCCGTACTCGTTGCAGATGTTGTCGTTCCAGTATCCGGCGGCCGACTGTCGGCTCACCAACTCGTCGCGGATCGCCGGGAACCACTCGTCCCAATCGGCCCCGCCGCGGATCCACATCGCCTGGGCGGCGTAGTAGTGGCCGTAGAAGTAGTGGCTGTAGCGGCTCCCCAGCTTGATCTCGCGCATGAACTGCTTGAGGTAGGCGATCCCCTCGGCCACTTCCTTGTCGTCGTAGATCCCGGCGCTCTGGAGGGCCACCACCCCGGCGGCCGACCTCGGGAACGCGCTGGCCCCGTTCTGGAGCATGTAGCGGAAGCCGCCGTCGGGGTTCTGTGCCTGTTTAACGTATCTTATGCAGGCGTCAACCGTCTCTCTAGGAATAAATAAGCCGGCGTTCCTTGCGGCCCGCAGGGCGTTGATCTCGCAGATGGTGACGGAGAGGTCGGCGTCGTTGCGGACGGGCTGGTATCGCCAGCCTCCCTCGTGGTTCTGGGTGTCGATGATGAGGCGGACGGCCTTCTGGAGCTTCTCGCGGAGTTCCGGCCGGCGGGTCATGCCGTAGGCCTCGGCCAGGAACAACGCCCCGAAGCCGTGCGAGTACATCGGGCCGTGCGTGGAGGCGGCCGCGACGGCGATGAAGCCGGCGGGGGAGGTGTTGGCCATGACGTAGGCCAGGGCCTTGTCGACGTGCGCGCCGTAGGGGCCGCGACCCGGCGAGGAGCCGCCGGCCATGAACGCGAGCCCGGCGAGGCTGGTGACGGCGATGTTCCCCCGGTACGTCCCGCTGCCGAACGAGCCGTCGGGCTGCTGCGACTTCGCCAGCCACGCCAGGCCGGTCTGGATGGCGCGATCGGCCTCCGGCGTGACCATGACGCGCATGTCCTGGGGGAGGTCGCCCCGGACCGCCTCGCCGAACGCCCCGACCGACTTCGGCTTCTCGGGCCTGGACGCGTCGTCCCCGGGGGCCTGGCCCTGGGGAGCCTCGGCTTTCGGGGCTTCCTGGGCGGTCGCGGCCGGGGCAAGGCATGCGGCGACGAGGGCGATGGCGAGGGCCATTCGGCGGTTCATCGGCTCATTCTCCTCGGTTGAGCTTGCCGCGCGAGACGGACAGGTAGTAGCGCCGGATGAGGTCCTCGCTCATGGGGAGCGATTCCTCCTTGGCGACGTTCTCCATCTCCTGGCGCAGTTCCGGGGGGAGGTGGCCCCACTCGTCCTTGCCGCCGGCGAGCGCGCGACGGTCGGTGGGCCGCTGGGGTCGCTGATTGGGCGCCCCGTCGGGGTTGTTGCCCGCCTGCTGGCCTTCCTGCTCGCCGGGCTGGCCCCCTTGCTGGCGGGTCACCTGCTGCATCCGGCGGTTCTGCTGCTGCTGCTCCTGGCGGATCCGCTCGATGAGCGTCTCCAGCCGCTTGACGAGCTGCTGCTGGCGGCCGCGGGTCTCGTCGCCGGTGTCCGGCTCGCCCAGGCGTTTCTCGATCTCGCGCATCTCCTTGACGATCTCGCCCATCGGGCCGGAGCCCTGGCCGTCGCCGTCGTCCTGATCCTTCTTCTTGCGGCGGCGGCCGGCCAGCTCCTCCAGCTCCTCGTCGATGGCCTTGTCGTCCCGATCGAGGCCGGGGCCCTGGTCGCGCGCGTCGGCCGGCTCGCCCTTCGGCGGCTGGTCCTCCCCCTCGTCGCCGGGCTGGCCGGGGGGCTGGCGCTCCTTCTTGGTCTCCGGCTCGTCCTCGGTCTCGCCGAGGGACTGGAGCAGGTCGTCCAGCTCCTTGTCCTTGCCCGACAGCTCATCGGGCTTGGGCGCGGGCTTCTTGGGCTCCTCGGCCTTCCGCGGCTCCTCGGGCGTAGGCCGGTCCTCGGCCTTCTTGGGCTTTTCGGCGCCGGCTTCGGGCCCGTCCGCCTCGCCGATCTCCTTGATGAGGGCGTCGAGGGCGGCGTCGGACCCGTCCTGCGCGAGGGCGACGGGCGGGATGCCCGCGGCGAGGGCGAGGGCGACGAGGCCGACGCCCGTGGCGGCGAATTTACTCATGTGCTGGCGCATGGGTCACTCCTCGGCGTCGTCGCGGCGGGGTCGGGACATGTCGCGGACGATGTCGGCCAGGGCGCCCTGGTCCTCGGCGAGTCGGTCGGCCTCGGCGAGCTGCTTCGGGGACGGCTCCTTGCCGCGACGCTTCAGCTCGTCGAACGTCTCGGTGCGGTCGTTGATCTCTTCCTGAAGGGCCTTGATCATCTTGACCTGGGCCGTGGCGGGGATGCCGTCGCCGCCCCCGCCTCCACCCCCGCCGCCGCCACCGCCGCCCCCTCCTCCGCCCCCCCCGCCCTTGCCGTCGTCGCGCTTGAGGGCGTCGAGGAGCTGGGCGAAGCGGCGCGAGGCCGAGCGCGCGGGGTCGATGGCGTCGTCGTCGGTCTTGAGCTCGGCGAGCCCGGCGGCCGCGGCGTCCATCTCCTCGGAGGCTCGGCGCAGCGTCAGGGCGAAGACCGGGGCGCCGTCCAGCCGCTTAACGAGTTCGCCCGTCTCGTCCTTCAGGCCTTCCTGGAGCTGGCCGAGGGCTCGGACCCCGGCGCGCTGGCCGCGGGTGAGCTCGGCCACGGCGCGGAGCTTCTCGAAGCCCTCGGCGTCGGTCACGAGCTTCGATTGGCGTTCGGCGAGCGACCTGAGCTGGTCCCCCATCCGCGCGAGCTGCTCGTCGGCCAGCTTCTCCTCGGCGTCGCGGCGCGCCTGCTCCAGCTCGTCCTGGGCGTCGTTGAGGTCGGCGAGGGCTTCTTCCTCCTCGGCGCCGGCCTGTTCGGCGTCGTCGGCGTCCATCTGCTCCTGGGCCTTGGCCATGCGCGAGGCGGCCTTGGAGCCGGCCTTGCCGGCGGCCTCGGCGTTGAGCTTGGCGAGCTTCTGGAGCTGCCGCTTCAGCTCCTCCTGGATCTGCTCCTGCTCCTTGGCGAGCTTCCGCAGCTCCTCCTTGCGCTTCTGGGCGTCGGGGATGTCCTTGGCCTGGCGGGTCGCCTTCAGGTTCCTGGCCTGGCGGCCTCGAAGCTCGCGGAGGTCGGATTCGGCCTTCTTCAGCTCCTTGACCAGCCGCGACAGCTCGCGTTCGCGGCGGTTCTGGACCATGTCGACCAGCTCCTGGAGGTCGCGCTTGGCGGACTCCTGGCCGGCGCGGGCCTGGCCCATGCGGTTCTGCTCGACGCCCCGCGCGGCCTCCTCCATCTTGGCGGCAGTCTGGGCGTCGCGGCTGCCCTGGGCGGCCTCGCGCAGGGCGGCCGCGGCGAGGGGATCGGGCTGGTCGAGCCGGGCGGCCATCTCGTCCATCTTCTGCTGGAGGTCCTGGAGTCCCTTCGCCAACTCCTGCTGCCGCGCGGCCTGGTTGGCGAGGTCCCCCTTCTGCTCGGGGGACAGCTCGTCGCCCCCCTTGCCGGCGAGGTCGGGCCGGGCGGCGGCGTCGGCGGCCTGCTTGATGGCCTCGTCCTGCTTCTTCAGCAGGTCGCGCGCGTCCTTGACGACCCCCTGGTAGGTCTCGAACTCGCCGAGGTCGTCGAGCATCCGCTGCAACTCGTCGGCGATCGCCCGCTGGTTCTCGCCGGCTTGCGCCAGGGCCTCCTTCGCGGCCTCGTTCCCCTTGGGCTGCTCGCCGGGCCGGGACTTGGCCTCGGCCTCGGCCTGGTCCTGGCCGGCGGCGTCGAGATCCTTGCCGGCGCGGGAGAGGGCCTGCTCGGCGGCGCCGAGATTCTTGTCGCGTAGTTGCTGGATCTGGCCGACCATGCGCTCCAGTTGCTCGCGGGCGGGTTCGTCGTCCAGCTTGAAATTCTTGAGGTCGTCGAGGAGGTTGCGGAGGTTCTTCTCCAGGCCCTCCTCGCGGTCGTTGAGGCGGTTGGAGACCTGGCGTTGGACGAGCCCGGCGTTGTCCAGCTCGTCGCGCTGGGGGCGGGTGAGGGCGTCGGCCTGCTCCAGGGCGCGCTCGGCGTCGGCCACCGGGGCGGCGGCCTGCTTCTGCATGGCGAGCGCGCGGGCGACCTCCTCGCGGAGGGCGCGGCGGGCCTCGTCGAACTGCCGCTCGGCCTCCTCCTTGGCGACGACGCGGAGGCGCAGCTCGCGGCTCTTGCCGAGGTTCGGGCCGGCGACGGCGTCGAAGTCGCGGGCGTCGGCGTGGAACGCGACGATGGAACCGGGGGCGAGGTTGAGCGGGCCGAGGTCCCACCGGTGCGTCACCGATTGGTGCTTGACCATCGCCAGCGCGGACCGCGCGGGGGTCCCGGCCGAGCCCGGCGCGACGGCCGCCGCGTCGGCCTCGGGCGCCGACCAGAGGGGGAGGACGACGCCGTCGTGGGGCTCGGACTCGCCGGCGGCGACCTGGAAGAGCATGCGGATCGAGTGGATGCCGTAGTCGTCGTCGGCGTCGATCGTCACGGGGACGACGGCGTCGGGGGGGACGTCGCGGTCGGCCTTCGGGTCGGCGATGGAGACGCGGGGGGCCTCGTCCTTGACCACGCGGACGTCGTAGCGGACGGCCTCGCGGGCGGCGAAGCCCTCGGAGTCGGCCAGGGCGAACCAGAACGCGAGGTCGTCGCCCGGCGTGAACGAGGCGCGGAAGCCGGCGGCGGTGGCGTCGAGCGTCGCGGGGGCCGGGTCGGGGGCGTCGGTGCGGTGGAGGGTCGCCGCGGAGAGGGGCTTGTCGGCCGCGGCCTCGATCTCCAGGCGGGTCCCCGCCAGCACCTTGAACGAGGTCAGCCCGGAGGCGAGCACCTGGGCCGGCAGGCCGGTGTACGCGGGGGGGACGAGGCGGACGTCGGCCCGGACGAGCGCCGGGGGCGTCACGACCCGCACGGCGACGTCGCGGATCGAGGTGGAGTCGTCGCCGCCGGCCACGCTAAAGGTGAAGGGCCGCTCGACGGCCTCGATCCGGCCGCGGAACTCGCCCCCTTCCACGGTCGAGAGCGTCTCGGAGACGACCTCGCCGTCGTCGAAGCGGTAGACGACCCGGGCCGTCGACGGGACGCGCGAGCCCTCGGCGGCCCGGACGACCAGGCTGAAGGCGTCGCCGCGGGCGAGCTTCAGGGTGGTCGATCCCGCGTCGAGGACCAGGCGGGTGAGCTGGGGCCAGCGCTCGGACCCGAAGGGGTTGAACAGCCGACGCGCCGCGATGCCGGCCGAGGCCGGGTCGACCACGACGGCGGAGCCCGCCAGCAGCAGCGCCGCCGTCGCCAGCGACGCCGCGCGGGTGATCGGCCGGCGGTCGACGGCCTCGCGGAAGTCGAGCTTCTCGACCTCCCGCATCGCCCGATCGATGGTGGCGCGGCGCAGGGCCGGGGAGCCGGACGTCGTGTCGTCCTCCTTCATCCGGAGGAACTGGACGGTGCTGGCGAGGCGGTCTTCCAGGCCGGGCCAGCGCTCCTCGATGCGCATGGCGACGTCGAGGTCGTCGAACGGCGTGAGCGCGGGCCGGACGACGCGCCGCCAGGCGATCCAGGCCGCGACGGCGGCGATCGTCGCCAGCAGGGCCGCGCGCACGACCGGATCGAGGTGGAAAGCCCAGTCGGCCAGCCCGGCGGCGAGGACCAGCGGGGCCGTCGCCGCCAGCACGAGGCTCGCCCCGTGCGCCAGCAGCAGCCGCCGCGCCTGCCCTCGCAGCGCGGCCAGACGCGACTCCAGTTTCGTGCGCGGCCGGCTCATGGAGAACCTCCCGGATTCGCGACGGCGCCGGGCCGTCCCGGCGTTTCGAACAGGGGACGTGTGACCTTGTTCATCATACCATTCGGGCCCTCTTCCGCAGAATCCATTCCGCGGCCAGCAGCGCCAGGAACAGGGCGAGGGCGGGCCAGGTATTCCACAGGGGGATGGGAGGGTCGGTGTCGAGGGGGACCTTGGCGGGCCTGGGGAGGTCTTCCAGGAGGGTCGCGGCGGCGGTCGCGGGGTAGTAGACGCCGCCGGCGGCCGAGGCGGCCCGGCGCAGCTCGGGCTCGTTCATCTGGACCCGCTCGAACTCGCCGGCCGGCGCCTCCACGCGGAACGTCGCCGTGGGGATTGGGCCCTCCAGCACGGGGGGCGGCAGCAGCCGCGCCGTGTATTCCCCCTCGGCGGCGCGCGAGAGGACCCCTTCGAAGACGTTGCTCGCCCCGGGCGACCGCGTCAGCTTGATCGTCCGGCTCGTCCCCCCCTGGCGCTCCACCTGCACCGTCGCCTCGTCGCCGGCGGGGGCCAGGCCGGGGTTCGGGAAGCGGACCCGGATCTGGACGGGCTGGCCGCGCTCGTAGGCGCGGCGGTCGGCCTGGATCTCGGCCTGGCGCTTGCCGGCCAGCCGCGACCGCGCCAGGAATCGGATCGTCTGGACCCAGAACCGGCCGAAATACCGGTCGCCGGCGCGGAACCGCCAGCGCCAGGTGTCGTCGAAGGCGTGGAACATGGTCCGCCCGGCGCCGGTGAACTGGTAGGCGATCAGGGGCACCTTGCCGTCGGACCCGGTGGCCGAGGCGTGGTCGACCAGCACCAGCGCGCCGGGCTTCTTGCGCGGGGCCTCCAGGTACCAGTACGACTCGGGGAGTTCGCGCCAGACGCGGGCGCTCTCGGCCTCGTCGGCGCTGAAGCGGAAGATGGGGCTGCCGCGGCCTTCCGGCGTCAGCTCCGGGTGGTAGGGGGCGACCGGCGCCCCGACGGCCGAGGGGTCGCGGGCGTCGGCCAGCTCGACGGGGATCAGGGCCTCCAGCGGGGTCCCGCGGTAGGCGAGCGGATTGTACAGCTCGCCGGCGATGAACAGGACGCCGCCCCCCTTGTCCTCGGCGAACTCCGCGAGGTTCCGCATCTGGGCCTGGCTGAGGTAGCTGGGGTCGACGTCGCCGAACAGGACGACGTCGAAGGCGAACAGCTCCTCCTTGGACGTCGGGAACGTGGGGATGGCGGAGCGGTCCTGCTCGCTATACTCGGGGTCCGACGACATGAGGACCACGGACAGGTCGATGGTCTCCTCGCGCTCCAAATAGGTCTTGAGGTAGCGATACTCGTAGCGGGGCTCCCCCTCCGCGAGCAGCACCTTGAGCTTCTCCTTGCGGACGGAGATGTCGCGCTCGATGCGGTTGTTGTCGACCTGAAGCTCGCGGGGCTGGGGCGTCACCTCCAGGACGAACGACCTGTCGCCGGTCTCCCGCGGCTCGTGGACGATCTCCACCCGCGCCGGCTGGCCGTCGGGGGGGGCGTCCAGCTCGACCGCCCCGATCTCGACGCCGGGCGCGTCGGCCTTCGCGCCGGGGGGGCGTTCGAGCAGGCGGACGCGGACCTTCTCGCCGGCGAGCCCGCGCGCGGCCAGCTTGGCCTGGAACCGGACGGCGTCGTCGACGAAGACGACGTCGTCCACGAGCAGGTCCGTCAGTTCCAGGTCGCGGGCCGGCTCGGCGCTGCCGAGGCCGACGGCGTAGAGCGGCACCCCCTTGCGGGCGGCCAGCTCGGCCGACTTGACGAGCGGCTCCCCCTCGGTGGTCTGGCCGTCGGACAGGAGGACCACGGCCGACGGCGGCGCGCCTCGCAGCTCGGTGAGGACCTGGCGAACGCCGTCCCCGAGGCGGGTCTGGGCGCCGGCGGGCGCGACGGCCTTGAGCTTCTCGACGGTCGGATCGACGTCCTCCGGGCGGTTGATCTCGGCGAGGAGACGGGTGGCGTCGGACGTGAGGTAGATCCGGACGCGGTGCTGGCGCTGGAGCGAACGCAGGAGCGCCGCGTCGTCCTTCAGCAGCAGCCCCCTGGCGACGGCCAGGCGGGTCGCCTCCTCGGGCTTCGCGGCGCCGGCCAGGGCGGCGGCCTGGGCCTGTGCCTCGGGATCCTCGTACTGATCGGCGATCTGGGCGGAGGCCGAGTCGTCCACCAGGAGCGCGATGTACGGGAGGCCGGTGCGGTCGACGGAGAGGGCGGCCTCCGCGAGGAAGAAGACGGCGAGCAGGATCAGCGAGACCCGGAGCGCCGCGAGGATCCCCCGGGTGAGGGCCGGGGCGCGGGTCTCGCGGCGGTAGAGCCAGATCACGAACGCCGACGCCCCGACCACGACGGCCAGGAGCGCCCACTGCGGCCACGGTTGCTCGAACCGGATGTGCGGCGACACGGCCTCCCCCGCGCGGGGGGGCTCCACGCCCAGGCGGTCGGCCAGGTATCGGAGCAGCGATTCCATCAAGGCTGGCGTCCTCGGTCGGGCGGTCGGGTTCGATGATCCTTGATCTTGCCTCGGCTCAGCGCGAGCCCGCGCGGCCGAAGCGCCACGCGGCGAACGATTCGATCAGCAGCAGGGCGAGCACGCCGTAGAGCAGCGGGCGGTGCAGCTCGCCGCGGCGGCCGACGGAGGCGGCGTCGCGGGACAGCGCCCGGCCGTCTTCCAGCAGGACGAACCGCAGGCCGGGGAGCCGCTCGACCAGGCCGGGGCGGTCGAGCTTCGCCGGGTCGCTCTCGGCCGGGTCGGTGTTGGCGGCGAAGGTCAGCTCGGAGGCGACGGGCGGGCCGAGCTTCACCTGGTACGCCCCGGCGGCGTCGGCCTGTTCGAAGTGCAGCCGCGCCAGGCCGCCCTCGGCCGTCAGCCTGGCGGCGATCGAGGCCCCGCCGGGCGTCTGGACGGTCGCGTCGGCCCCGGCGGCGGAGCCGGGGAACGTCTGGTCGAACGGCCGGCCGACGCGGATCGTCCGCTCAGTCTGCCGGCCCGACGCCGCCTCCATCACCAGGTCGCGCATCACCGGCGGATAGCTCCGGTGCGCCGGCCAGTTCGACCACGCCGAGTCGGCCGGGACGGCGACCTGGAAGACCCGGCCGCGGTCGCGGGCGGCCTCGATCACCGCGGGGGAGCCGTCGTCGAACGCCAGGGCGACCCGCGCGACGGTCTCCTCCGGGAGCTTCAGGCCGTGGTACGTCCAGACGCGCGTCTGGGTGAGCCCGGCGACGACCGGGTCGGGCTGGTTGCGGAACGCCGCGAGGATCGGGTGGCGGAACCCCTGGGGGTCGAACCGGAACGAGGCGTCCTTCCGCCCCGGGTCGCCCACGGTCTCCCCCACCGAGGCCGGCAGGATCCCCTTGCCGTCGGCGAACAGGAGTCGGTTGTAGTTCTCGGCCGAGACCTGGTCTCCGCCGAAGACGACGACGCCCCCCCCCTGCTCCAGGAAGTTCTCCAGCGCCTGGACCTCGACCGGGCTGAACTGGGCGACGTTGCAGAGGGCGACGACGTCGTACGCGCCCAGGTCGCGGCGGGCGAGCCGGCTCTCCGGCACGATCTCCACGCGGATCGGGTCGGGCTGCTCCGAAGGGGCCTCGCCGGGGGAGAGCGCGGCGGCGAGGAAGTCGGTCTCGGCCTGGAAGGAGTCGGGCTTAAAGTCGCCGTCGACCAGCAGGACGCGGACGGCCTCGCGCACCGGGACCACCAGCAGCCGGCGGTCGTCCGGCGGCAGCGCGTCCTCCTCGATCGACGCCTCCAGCACGCGGTCCCCCGGCGCGGGGAACTGCTGGTTGAACGCGACGGGGACCTCCTCGCCGACCGGGAGATCCACGAGCTGCTCCGGGCCGAGGCGGCCGTCGGCGGTGAGCCGGACGCGCGCCCCCTCGACGGGCGCGGGGCCGAAGTTCTTCACCAGGGCGGTGACGACGACGGTGGCCCCCGGCGTGACGACCGGGGTGTTGGTCGAGAGCCCGACCACGGCCCGGTTCCCGGCCGCGGGGGCGCCCAGGTCGATGATCGTGGTCCGGGGGCGGCGGGCCTCGATCTTCGCGAGGATCCGCCTCAGCCCGTCGTCGCCGGACGGGTCGGAGCCCCGGGCGCGCCAGCTCGCCGCCTGGAGGTCCGACAGGAAGACGATCTCCTTCTGGGAGACGGTGGACGCTTCCAGCACGCGGTCGACGGCCTCGAGCGTGGCCTCCAGGTCGACCCCCCCGGCCCCTTGCGTCAGCTCGCCGACCTCGCGGGCGACCTCCTCCAGGTTGGGCGAGGGATCCCCCACGACGACGCGCGGCGGGTCGCCCATGACGACGAGGCTGAGGGCGTCGCCCCGACGCGAGTCCTTCGCCAGCCGCGCCGCGACCGCCCTGGCCCGGTCGAACCGGGTCGCGCCGGCGGCCTTCGCCGCCATGCTCATCGAGGCGTCCACGACGATCACGCGATGGGTCCGCCGCCCGGGGATGACGTCGCCGAACGACTCCAGGAACGGCTTGGCCATCGCGGCGACGACCAGCAGGACGAGCAGGCAGCGGATGGCCAGCAGCAGCCACTGCTCGACGCGGATCCGGCGCTTGTTCTTCGCGAGCGCCGCGGCGAGGAAGCGCATGGCCGCCCAGCGCACCTCGCGGCGCTTGCGGCGGTTGAGCAGGTGGATGACGATCGGGATCGCCGCCGCCGCCAGCCCGTAGAGGAGCCCCGCGTTGGCGAACCCGAGCGCCAGGATGGGAGTGAAGGGGGGCGTCACGGGGAAGTTGCCTCACAATCCGCCGATCCGTCGAGGGAGGGCCCGTCCCATCCCGAGGAGACGCCGCGCCGAGGACGCGACGTAGAGGTCGCTCTAGCGGCCTTCCCCCCTGGAGGGGGAAGGTGGCCCGGAGGGCCGGATGAGGGGGGGACGAGCGGCACGACCTCCGGTGTTCGAAGGGGCTTCCCGGGGCCGTCGGCCTGGGTCGGCGCCGCGAACTCCGATGCCCGGCGGGCGAGCCCCCCCTCATCTGACCGCTCCGCGGTCTGTCTTCCCCCGCCAGGGGGGAAGACCGTCATCGGACGGCCTCCGCATGTTTTCGACACGGCTTCACCAGGGCAGAAGGACGATTGTCAGGGTGGCTGGAAGCTTGGATTTTATCGCCTCCGCGCCGACCGCGCGGCGAGGTACGCGGAGAGGGCGACGTCGAGGGGCTGGTCGGTGCGGAGGGGGACGTAGTCGATGTCGGCCATGCGGCACCCTTTCTTCAGGGCGTCGAGGTAGGCGGCCACTTCCTTCCGGTAGGCGGCGGCGATCGAGGCGGGGTTGGCGGCGATCTCGGGGATGTCTTCCATGCCCAGGAACAGGGTCGGGTCGCGGAACGGGAACTCGACCTCGTCGGGGTCCAGGACGTGGAAGACGACGACCTCGTGGCGGCGGTGGCGGAAGTGCTTCAGCCCGGCGATGATCTTCGCCGGGTCGTCCAGCAGGTCGGAGAAGATGGCGACGATCCCGCGCCTCTTGATGCGCTCGGACAGGTCGTGGAGCACGCCCCCCAGGTCGGTCTTGTCGCGCGCCGGGGCGGCGTCCAGCACCTGGATCAGCTCCTTCAGGTGGGACGGCTGGCCCGCGGGCTTGAGGTAGCGGCGCACCGAGTCGTCGAACAGCGCCAGGCCGACGGAGTCCTGCTGCTGCAGGACCATGTAGGCCAGCGCCGCGACGACCAGCCGCGCGTACTGGAACTTCGAGACCCGGTCCTCGGCCGAGTAGGCCATCGACTCGCTGGCGTCCAGGAGCAGGTAGAGCAGGAGGTTGGTCTCCTCCTCGTACTGCTTCAGGTAGAGCTTGTCGGTCTTGGACCAGACCTTCCAGTCGACGTGGCGGACGTCGTCGCCGGGGACGTACTCGCGGTGCTCGGCGAACTCGACCGAGAAGCCGTGGTACGGGCTGGGGTGCATGCCGGCGACGTAGCCCTCGACGAGCAGCCGGGCCTGGAGGTCCAGGCCCTCGACGCTAGCCAGCGTCCGCGGATCTAAATAGCTTTGATAGCGTTCCACCCTGCCGCGCCTCGCTTTCGTCGACCGGGACGGTCTGGATCAGCCGCGCCACCACGTCGTCGGGGCGGACCCCTTCGGCCTCGGCGTTGAAGTTGGTGATGATCCGGTGCCGCAGGACCGGCGGGGCCGACTCGCGGACGTCCTCGATGGCGACGTGGAACCGGCCGTGGAGGACGGCCCGCGCCTTGGCCGCGAGGACGAGATACTGGCTGGCCCGCGGGCCGGCGCCCCAGCTCAGGTAGTCGCGGACGAAGTCCGGCGCCTCGTCGCGGTCGCGCCGGGTCGCCCGGGTCAGCCGCACGGCGTAGCGGACGACGTGGTCGGCCGCCGGCACGCGCCGGACGATCTCCTGGAGCGTCAGCACGTCGCTCGCCGAGAGCACCTTCCCCACCCCCGGCCGCGGCGCGCCGGTGGTCATCCGGACGATGTCGACCTCCTCCTCCTCCTCCGGGTAGTCGACCATCACGTTGAACATGAAGCGGTCGAGCTGGGCCTCCGGCAGCGGGTACGTCCCCTCCTGCTCGATCGGGTTCTGGGTCGCGAGGACGAAGAACGGGTCGGGCAGCCGGTGCCGCTCGCCGCCGACGGTCACCTGCCGCTCCTGCATCGACTCCAGCAGCGCCGCCTGGGTCTTGGGGGGGGTCCGGTTGATCTCGTCGGCCAGGACGATGTTGGCGAAGACCGGCCCGCGGAGGAACTTGAACTGGCGCTGGCCGGTCGCCTTGTCCTCCTGGATGACCTCGGTCCCGGTGATGTCGGAGGGCATCAGGTCCGGCGTGAACTGGATCCGGTTGTAGGTCAGGTTCAGCGCGTCGGAGAGGGTGTGGATCATCAGCGTCTTGGCCAGGCCGGGGACGCCGATCAGCAGGCAGTGGCCGCGCGCGAAGATGCAGACCAGCAGCTCCTCCACGACCTTGTCCTGGCCGACGATGACCTTGGCCATCTCGGCGCGGAGGGTGTCGTAGGCGGACTTGAGGCGTTCGACGGCCGCCAGGTCGTCGTCGGCCGGCGGGGCCTGGCCATCTTGGTGGTCGCTCACGCGGGGTCCTCCCTTGGGTTGGTCCGGTCCGATGCGGTCGGGTGGTCGCGGGGGTCAGGGGGCGCCGAGGCTCCAGAGGGCGTGGGGGGTGGCGACGGTCGCCCCCCTCGGGTCGATCCGCAGCGCGACCTCGTCGATCGGCGTCGGCAGCGCCAGGCGCTGCACCAGCGCGCCGTCGTCCCGGCGGCGGACGACGACCGGCAGCGGGCCGTCGTCGTCCTCCAGGCCGGCGGCCTCCGGGCAGGCGACGACCGAGCGGTCGCTCAGGGCGATCGACCAGCGCGCCAGGCCGGGGCCGGCGAGCAGGGCCCGCCACGCCTGCGAGCCGTCCTCCAGCGCCACGGCGCGCAGCAGCCGCTCGCTGGCCCAGTAGAACCGCGATTCGTCCATCGCCGTCGCCTGGGGGCGCTCGGCCAGGGCGGCGGTCCCCAGGCTGGCCGACCATCGCCGCGAGCCGGTGGCGGGGTCGAGACGGATCAGGGTCCGGCCGTCGTGCAGGACGAGCAGCCGCTCGGCGTCGACGTAGGCGCGGGGGGGGCCGCCGGGGGGGAGCGCCTCGCTCTCGCGGAACTCCCAGTCGAACCGCCCGCGTTCCAGGTCGAGCTTCTTGACGGTCCGGCTGTCGGTCACCACGATCGCGTGGTCGTCCCCCAGCGGCACGGGCTCGCGCTCCAGGCCCTCGCGCTCCCCCAGCGGGACGCGCGCCAGCGCCCGGCCCGATTCGGACTCCAGGACGACGATCTCGGGGGGCCGACCCGGCCGCGTCGAGTCGTCCGCCCGGCCGGTCTGCAGGACGATCCGCTCCGGGCCGATCCACAGCCGCGGGTTGACGACCTCGCCCGCGCGGGGCGCGAACGACCAGTCGACCAGGCCCGTGTCGCCGTCGATCGCCACCAGTTCGGCGTCCCCCCGCAGGGCGAAGAGGCGGCCGGCGACGGCCCGGAAGCCGTGCATCGCGAGGTCCGCCGGCTCCGCCTCGGGCGGGGCGGCGTCGGGCCTGGGCGCCGGCTGGCGGGCGAACGGGTCGAGCGCCGGGCCGGGCCTGGGCTCGACGCGGGGGCCGAACCGCCACCGGACCTCCCCGGCGCGGGGGTCGATCCCCACGACGCTCGTGGGGGACGCGGCGACGAGCTTGTCGGCGAGGTACCCGACCCAGACGGGCCGCGTCCCGACCTCGGCCGTCCAGGCCTCGGCCCCGCCGTCGGGGGCCAGCGCGGTGATCGAGGAGGCGCCGGCGAGGAACGATCGCGCGGAGTCGGGCGCGGGGGGGACGCCGACGGCGGTCAGGGGCCGCGCGTCGCCGTCGCCGAGCCATCGCCAACGCCGGGCGAGCGGCGAGGGGACGGCGGGCCGGGGCCCTTCGGCGGCGAGCGAGGCCAGCGGCGCCCGCGACAGCTCGGCCGAGGCGAGCCCGGCCGCGTCGACGGCCTCCGCGCCGGCTTCCGGCTCGATGCGGACGCCGGCGAACCGGGCCTGGAGCCGCAGCAGGGCGTCGCGAGCCGGCGCGGCGAAGCCCCGGGCCTGGTAGGCCGCGGCCAGCCGCCAGAGGGCCAGCGCGCGGGCCTCGTCGTCGGGAGTCTCCAGCGCGAGCAGCCGCTTGTAGGCCGACGCGGCCTCGGCCGGGCGGTCCTCCGCCTCCAGCGCCGCCCCCGCGGCGAGCAGCGCGTCGGGGACGACCTCGGCGGCGGGGTAGGCTCGCGCGACCTCCCCCAGGCGGCGGGCGTCGCGGGCGCGGAGGGCTTCCTCGTAGGACTCGCGGGCGCGGCGGTCGTGGGCGGCGTAGGCCGCTCGGCCGCGGTCGCGGACGATCCCGGCCAGCACGTCGCCGACGTACAGGTCGGCCCGCACGGCGCGGCGGCCGTCGTCGGCGGGGACGGCCAGCGACGGCGTCCGCTCGTCGGCCAGCAGTTCCTGGAGCACGTCGACGGCCTCGGCGGCGCGGGACGCTTCCAGCAGGCCGTCGGCCAGGGCCAGGCGCGCCCGGAGGCGGTCGGCCGCCCCCCGCGCCACCTTCGACGCCGACTCCAGCCGGGCCAGCGACTCCGCCCCCTTGCCCTCGCGGCGGAGGTCGACGGCCGTCTTCAGCAGCAGCCGGAACTCGTGGTCGCGGGCCGCCTCGACCAGCGGGGAGCCGTCGACGGCGTCGGCCGCCTTGGCGCGATCGGCGGCGGTCTCGTACGAGGCCAGCGCCAGCTCGGTCGACCCGGCGGCCTCGGCGGCGCGGGCGAGGCGGTAGTGGGCCGTGGCGTCGTCGGGCTTCTGGGCGATCCGCTCGCGGTAGATCTCGATCAGCCG
The DNA here is from genome assembly GCF_037189885.1 of Paludisphaera sp. Lineage (NCBI taxonomy): Bacteria > Pseudomonadati > Planctomycetota > Planctomycetia > Isosphaerales > Isosphaeraceae > Paludisphaera > Paludisphaera sp. The sequence goes on along the minus strand of NZ_JBBCIR010000023.1, from coordinate 118,953 downwards.
GCTGTTCTGGCAGAAGACCGTCAGCCCGTCGTTCTGGGCCACCACCAGGTAGCCGTCCCCCGCGACGAGGTTGCCCCCGGTGGTGTGGAACGCCTCCGCCAGCCGGATCGGCGGCGCGGCCAGCGCGGCGGTCTCCTGGTCGAGCACGAAGATCTCCGCCCGCGTCGGCCAGTAGATCCGGCCGCCGGCCAGCAGCCCGCGGCCGTAACCCTCGCGTCCCCCGGAGTCGGGCCAGGCCCGTTCCAGGCGGCCGTCCTTCGCGTCGAAGAGGAGCACGCGGTCGCCGGTGGCGACCAGCCGGCCCTTGGCGACGCCCAGCAGGTGGGAGATCTTCACGTCGTCGGGGATGGACTCGGTCTTCCAGAGGAGCCGGCCGGACCGGGCGTCGAACGCGAAGATGGCCGAGGCGTCCCCGGGCGCCACGAAGACGGCGCCGTCGTGGACCACCGCCGGGTTCAGGTCGCGCTCGGCGGCGATCCCCCGCCCCGGCTCGTGCCGCGGGTAGCTCGCCACCCAGAGGATCGCCCCGGTCCCGGCGTCCAGCGAGACGACCGCGCCCAGGTTCGTCTGGTAGTAGAGCGCCGGGCCGTCCAGCGAGAGCAGCCGGCTCCCGGGGTCGCTCGCGGGGGAGCCCCCCCCCAGGAAGTTGAACGGGTCGCCGTCGGAGGAGGCCGCCCCCAGGTATCGGATCCAGCGCGGGGAGCCGTCGGCGGCGTCGTAGCAGGCGACGTAGGTGGCCGTCTGCTCGCGGCGGTCGGTCACGGCGACGTACACCGCGCGGTCGTCGGCGACGGGGGCGCCCTCGAAGGCGACGGACGGGCTCCCCGCCTCGCCGGGCCGATCCGGGAGGACCAACTCGCTGGCGCGGCGGGTCCACAGCCGCTTGTCGCCGGGCTGGTCGCGGTCGATGGCCATGATGACGCTGGTGGACGCCCGCCCCCGCGCGGCGGCGATCCGGCCGAAGTTCGCCGGGATCGGGGCGGACGGCCCCATCCGCGCGTAGATCCGCCGTCCCACGGCCGTCAGGGTGTGCCGGGGGGTGGTCCACGAGGGGCGTCCCGCCCGCGGGGCGACGTCGTCCCCCTCGACCTGGCAGACCCAGACGGGCTCGATGGCCGTCGCGTCGTCCTCGCCGTCGGCGTCGATCCGCGACTCGAGGTCGTAGGCCAGGACGCGCGTCCCGTCGGAGACGACGACCTGGTCCCCGAGGATGATCGGATGATAGCCCAGCAGCCGATCCGGCGGGACCGCCGACCCCATCCCCATGCCGCGCGGGGCGGCGAAGCCGGGCCGGCCCGCGGCGATCCGCTCCAGCGGGGCCCGCCATTGCATCGAGCCGACGTCCACGGGCTCGTCGAGCACCCGGTCGCGCGTCGGCGAGCCGCCGAAGGTCGGCCAGCGGTCGTCGTTGCGGGGGGGAGGCGCCAGGCCGTCCGACTTCAGCGCCTCGGCCAGCGTCTGGGCGAGCGGGCCCGTCCGACCCGCGAGCGCGCCGGCCGCCTCGCCGCGGCGCCCCGCGAAGGCCTCGGCCTCGGCGTCCCCCTTCGGCGAGCCCATGGCGGCCAGGGCCAGGATCTTCTTGGCCTCCACCCGCGCCATGTCGACGGACGGGTCAGGGTGCGCGAAGTCGCTGGCCCCTTCAGGGCCGTCGGGGACGAGCCGGCGGTACATGGAGACGGACTCGGCGAACCGACCGTCCTGGAACGCCAGATCCCCCAGCAATTCCAGCGCGTCGTCGCCCCAGGAGGTGCAGAAGGCCTCGTCGACCAGCCGACGGAGCGGGGCGACGTCGCGGTTCTCCTTCCCTTCCTTGTACCAGCGCTCGGCCTGGGCGTCGCGCCTCGCCCGATAGACGGCCAGCGCCTCCGGCGGCAGCGCCGCCAGCGTGCGCTGGGAGTAGGCCCGCAGGTCGACGTAGAGGGTGAAATCCTCGTCGCGACGGGCGAGGGGGGCATCGGCCCCGGCGTCGGCGTCGGCCTCGCGGGGGAGGCGAGAGACCTTGCCGCCGTACTGGTCGATGATCCGCTGATAGATGGAGACCGCGTCCCCCCACTGCCCGGCGGCCGCGTGGTTGGCCGCGTTGCGGAGGAGGGCCTCGGCCGCCTCGCTCGAATCCGGATAGAACCGGGAGGCGCTGCGCGGGGGGGGCTGGGCGTGGGCGGTCGCCGCGGCCATCGCGCAGGCCACGAGGAGGACCGTCGCGATCCGCGACGGGGACTGGGCGCCGATGCGCCGGCGGAGCCGGGACCAGGTCATCCTACCTCCCCCCTCCCCGGTCCTCGTGACCGGACTGGAAGCGTCGACGCGTCCGACTCGTCCTTGACGATCGGCCCTCGGGGGGCGATCGCCCCCGCCTCGCGGTCGTGCCTATTGTATGAGCCGACCGGACGCGGTTGGCAACCCCCCGCGGCGAATCCGATGCCGACTCGGCGATTTTTCGCGGAGCCCGGGGGGATTGCGAGGGGTGGGCGACGATGCCGCCCGGCGCGCGAAACGGGCCTTCCGCCGCGTGGGAGGAAGGCCCGGCGCGAATTCAAGGGCGTGGGCCCCGCCTCACTTCTTGACCTTGCTGGGGTCGAGCTTGATCTCGCCGAGGTCGGCCTCGGAGCCGGCCTTGACCGTCACGGGCATGCCCTTGGCGCGGCCCTCGTTGACGAAGCCGACCTTCTCCTGCCAGACGACCAGGTTCTGCGCGCCGGCGGGGACGCCCTTGATTTCGAACGAGCCGTCCTTGCCGGTGACGGCGAAGAACGGGTGGTCGAAGACGGCGATGTTCGCGGTCATCCAGGGGTGAATGTCGCAGTTGACCTGGAACGGCAGGCGCTCGGGCTCCAGGTTGACCTCCATCGTGCCGCCGGCGGCGAGCATCTGGTTCAGCGAGGCCCCGCCGAAGCTGTTGTAGCGGACGTTATGGCCGACCGGGTCGCTCGACTTGATCAGGAGCGGCTGGTCCTTGTGCAGGGCCACCAGGTGGGGGATGAAGACGCAGTCCTTCTGGTCGAGCTCGGCGGTCGGGCTGGCCTTCAGCAGCGCCTTGACGGCGTCCGGGTTCTTGCCGGAGGGCTTGACCAGGTAGATCAGGGCGTCGGCGATCCCCTTGGAGTCGGGATCGATCTGGAGTTCCTGGGAGACGATCGGGCCGTCGACGCCGCAGACTTCCAGGTCCTTGGTGGCCTTGCCCTTCTCGACGAGGACCTTGGGCCCGGGGACGGTGCTGCCGCCCCACACGACGCGGCCCTTGATGGATCCGAAGTCGTCGGCGGCGGCCGGGGCGACGGTCAGGCCGGCCGTCGCGGCGGCGACGGCCAGGGCCTTGACGAGACGCGCGGGGCGGGACATGGCGAAGCTCCTCCAGGTGGGACTGGTGAATGGTTCGGCCCGTGGGCGGGATGATTCGGGCGAGCGCGGCCGAGCGCGATGGACGCGCCGGCCCCGGCGCGTGGCGTCGGGGGGCCGCCGTGGTTCCACCATAACAGGGCGGTCGGCGGGTGTAGAGATGTCACCCCCGGAAATCGGCCTGGCCTCAGGAGGCCTCGGCGGGATCGGCCTCGGGGGCCGTCTTCGGCGGGTCGCCGGGCTGGACGTCCGGATCGACCTGGTCGGCGGGCGTCTCGGCCGGCTTCTCGGCCGGCGGGGGCGTCGCCGGGACGACCTCGGCGTCGCCGATCTCGGGCGAGCCGCCGCAGCCGGTCAGGCCGAGGGCGAGCGCCGCGGCCAGGGCGAGGTTCGCGAACTTGCTCATCGATGCGTCTCCAGGGGCGGGGATGGGCCCGTCGTCGTGGTTCAGCGCCGGGGCTTCCGCCGCCTCGCCCGGCCCATCCGGCGGTCGAAGGCGACGAGCAGCGCGGCGGCGGGGAGCATCAGGGCCAGCTCGGCCGCCAGCAGCCGGGGGCCGTGGCGGTCGAACCAGAGGGCGGCCCGGCGCGAGGCGTCGGACGCCCCGGCCGGCGGCGAATCCAGGATGGACCCGCTGACGAGGTAGGCGAGCGACGTGGCCACGAACAGCCCGGCCAGGCCCAGCAGGACCAGGTGGAACGGGTTCGCGAGCACGTCGCCCTTGCGCGCCATTCGACAGCGTCCCGGATCAGGCGCCGTCGAAGACCCACTCGGAGCCGGCGATCGAGTAGTCGACGACCTCCCCCGGCTTGAACCAGAGGGCGATCTCGCGCTCGGCCGACTCGGTGGAGTCGCTGCCGTGGATCAGGTTGTTCTGCTTGCTGATGGAGTAGTCGCCGCGGATCGTGCCGGGCGCGGCGGCCGTGCCGTTGGTGGCGCCCAGCATCGCGCGGACGACGGCCACGGCCTCGTTCCCTTCCAGGACGCCGACCACCACCGGCCCGCCGGTGATGAACGAGATCAGGCCCTCGAAGAAGGGCTTGCCGGCGTGCTCGGCGTAGTGCTTCTCGCCCAGGGCGCGGTCGACTTGCAGCAGCTTCAGCGCGGCGACGCGGAGCCCCTTGGATTCGAACCGGGCGAGGATCTCGCCCACCAGCCGGCGCTGGACGGTGTCCGGCTTGAAGATGATCAGGGTCTTTTGCGGCATGAGGATCAGGCTCGCGGCGCGGGACGCGCCGTGTTATGGGGGGAATGGGAGGCGGGCCGATGGCGATCGGCGCCGGTACGGACGGGCCTAGTCTATTCGCCCGGCGCGGGGTCGTGCAACGCCTCGTCGGCGACGGCGACCCAGCGGACCTCCTCGAAGTCGTCGGGGCCGAGCCGCCAGGCGCGGACGTCGGGCGGGTCCGACATGAGGGAGACGATGATCCGGGGGACCGCCCCGTAGTAATTCCGGTCCAGGTCGGTCCGGCTGGGGACGGCCTCCCATTTCGGGTGGGAGTGGTAGATGGCGAGGATCTCGGCCTCGCGGCGGCGGAGGTCCGTCACGGCGTGGATCAGGTCTTCGGGGTGGGCGTTGTAGCGGGTCTCGGGGTCGGCCGCGGCGTTGCGCAGCGGGTGGAACGAGGAGACCCGCGGCGCGACGCCGCCGAGCAGGCCGCAGCATTCGAGCTGGGCCTCGCGTAGGCAGTGGGCGACCATCGCCTCGACGACGCCCGCCGGGATCTCCAGCGGGCCGTCGAAGCCCTCGGGGTCGAACGAGCGGCGGGCCACGGGCTCAGGCCTCGGGGAACAGCGGCGTCGACAGGTAGCGCTCGCCGAGGTCCGGCAGCAGGACGACGATCAGCTTCCCCGCGTTCTCCGGCCTCTTCGCCACCCCGGCGGCGGCGAAGGCGGCGGCGCCGCAGGAGATCCCGCAGAGCATCCCCTCCTCTCGGGCGAGCCGGCGGGTGGTCTCGAAGGCGTCCTCGTCGCGGACCGGGATGACCTCGTCCACGACCGAGAGGTCCAGGACGCCGGGGATGAAGCCGGCGCCGAGGCCCTGGATCTTGTGCTGGCCGGGGTGGGGCGGCTCGTTGCGGCGGACCTGGTCGATGACCGCGGAGTTGGCCGGCTCCACGCCGATCATCTTGACCGACGGCTTCAGCTCCTTGAGCCGACGCCCGACGCCGGTGATCGTCCCGCCGGTCCCGACGCCCGAGACGAAGATGTCGATCGCCCCGGCGGTGTCGCGCCAGATCTCCTCGGCCGTGGTCCGGAAGTGGATGTCCGGGTTGGCCGGGTTGTTGAACTGCTGGGGCATGAACGCCTTGGGGAGGCTCTTGACCAGCTCCTCGGCCTTGCGGACCGCGCCCGGCATCCCCTCGGACGCCGGCGTCAGCACGATCTCGGCGCCGAACGCCTTGATCAGCCGGCGCCGCTCCAGGCTCATGCTCTCGGGCATCGTCACGATCAGGCGATAGCCCCGCGCGGCGCAGGTGAACGCCAGCGCGATGCCGGTGTTGCCGCTGGTCGGCTCGACGACCACCGTGTCGGCGTCGATGTCGCCGGCCGCCTCGGCCGCGTCGATCATCGCCACGCCGATCCGGTCCTTGACCGACCACAGCGGGTTGGCGCTCTCCAGCTTCGCGGCGACCGTCGCCCCGGCGTCGCCGACGATCCGCCGCAACTTGACGAGGGGCGTGCCGCCGATCGTCTGCGTGATGTCGTCGAAGATTTTCCCGTACGACCAGACCTGCCCCTCGACGTTCATTTGCCCATCCCCTTGGACCATCCTCGCCCGCTCCAGACCTATGACGATAAAGATCGGCCGCGGGCGTCCGTGCAATCCACGGAACTCCGACCTCCCTTTTCCGATCAAGTATCTGGGATACATCCCTCCGTTGCAAGAGCGCCGGCCGACGGCTCCCCGGGGCCGGGGCGAGTCGATGGGAATCCGGATCCGACGCGAGCCGCCGGGTATTTCGGCCGATAGTAAGGGTTGCGTGGGCCGTGCGGTCCGGGCCGCGTCGCGCGCTCGCGGCCGTGCGGACCAGCCGGGATGGAGACCGGGCCATGAGTCGTGGGACATGCGGAGGGCGTTCGAGGCAAGCCCGCGCGATCGCCATGGCGGCGGTCCTCGTCGCGGGGAGCGCCGCCGGCCAGGAGGTCCCGGGGGGGGCGCCGGCGTCCGTCGACAAGCTCCTGGAGCGCCTGGAAGCCCTGGAGAAGCGCGACGCCGAGAACGCGGCGCTCCGCGAGCAGGTCCGAGTGCTTCAGGAGCGGTTGGAGAAGCTGGAAGGGACGCCTAAGCTCGATGGCGACGACGGCGACGCCGGCCCGGCGGGGGTGCCTCCCGCCGCGACGGGCAAGCCGGACGATGGGCCCCCGCGCGTGGACTTCGCCACCGTCGCGGGAGGGTCGGTCGAGGCCGGGGCCGAGCCCGACTCGGGATGGACCGAGGTCGGCAAGAACCTCGACATGAAGGCGACCTGGAACAACGGCGTCCAGTTCGCGACCGGGGACGACGCGTTCCGGTTCCATATCGGCGGCCGAGTCGACTTCGACAGCGCCTGGTTTCGGCAGGATTCCAACCTCCTGGTCGGCGACACGGACACCGACCGGCTCCGCGACGGCGGCGACTTCCGTCGCATGCGGCTCCGGGCCGACGGCCGGTTCTGGGACAACGTCGACTTCGTGTTCGAGGTGAACTTCGCCAACTTCCAGGACTTCTCGAACGCCGGCCAGCAGGTGACGATCGGCAGCGTGGGCCTCACGGACGTCAACGTCACCTTCCGCGACCTCCCCGTCCTGGGGAACCTCAAGATCGGGCACCTGCTGCCGCCGATCAGCCTCGAACACATGACGAGCTCGAATTACGTCTACTACATGGAGCGCTCACCCGCGTTCGACGCCTTCATCAACCGCTTCGACTACGCCAACGGCGTCAACGCCTTCGACACGTTCCTGGACGACCATGCCACGCTCTCCGCGGCGTTCCTGCGGACCGGCAGCCGGACGGTCAACCCCTTCGGCGCCGGGGCCGGGAACGGCGAGTACGGCGGGGCGATCCGCGCCACCTACCTGCCGATCTACAAGGACGAGGGGCGCCGCCTGGTGCACCTGGGCGTGAGCTTCATGCGCCGGGCGCTCGACGAGGACTCCACCTCGCCGAGCGATCGGTCGCTGGTCCGCTCGGGTGCCGGGCGCGAGATCCCCAACGTCATGGCGACGGGCCGCTTCTTCGCGCCTCGCGGCCAGTACTACATCAACCCCGAGATCGCCGCCATCTTCGGCCGGTGGTCGATGTCGGCCGAGTATCTCTTCACGGGCCTCCCCGAGACCTACGCGCGGCAGCTCAATCGCAACGTCTTCCTGGACCCCCGCGGTTCGGCCTTCTTCCAGGGCCTCTACGCCGAGATGGGGTACTTCCTCACCGAGGGGGACCACCGCCGATACAACCGGAAACTGGGCGCCTTCGACCGGACCGTGCCGCTGGAGAACGCCTGGATCATGAAGACGGGCCGAGGCCGGCCGTCCGTCGGCCGGGGGGCCGTGCAGGCGCTGGCCCGCTATTCCTTCCTGGACCTGGTCTCGGGCAATCCGTCGCTGACGCCGAACGCCGGGGCGAGGGCCGGCATCGAGCACGACATGACCCTGGGGCTCGCCTGGTATCTGAACTCCCAGGCCAACATCCAGCTTAACTACGTCCGGACTTACATAAACTCCGTGGTCCGCGGCGCCAGCGGCGACTTCGACGCCCTCGGCGTGCGGGTCCACTTCGACTTCTGACGCCGGGGGCCTAGCCATGACCTACGTCCGCCTCATCGCCCTCGCGGCCTTCGTCGCCGCGGCGCCGTCGGCCCTGGCCCACGACACGCCGCCCGCGCCGGACTGCGAGTGCCTCGCCTGCGCGGCCGTCCCGACCACCAAGAAGACGACGAGCTACGAGCGCCAGACCAAGGACTCGCCGAAGTGCTACGTGAAGGCTCGTTTCGACCTCTTCCGCCGGCTCTGCCACAAGCCGCCGGCCGAACCCGAGGTCGTCCCCCTCCGTCGCCGCGTCCTCATGAAACGCGAGGTGACGAAGGAGAAGCCCGCGGTGAAGTACGAGGCCAGGACCTTCACCGGGACGTGCGCCGCCCACCGTCGCGAGCACTGCCACGCCTGCCACGGCGGCTGACCGCCACGCTAGAGCCGCTTCGCGTCGCCGCTGGCCCTCCGCATGCCTCAGGTCCTGTCGACCTCGACGTCCGGCGCTTCGGCGAATCGGGCCACGGCCAGGACGACGGCGGCCATCGCGAGGTAGGCGGCGGCCCACGAGTACGGCGACTGGCTCGCCGAGGCCCCCGCGCGGCCCATCGATTCCAGCTCGGCCATCACCGCGGCCGGCGGCATCACGGCGCCCGACGGCAACGGCGAGTGGATCACGCCGAACCAGGCGAGGCCCGCCGCCAGGGCCAGCACGCCCGCCGTCGCGCGGGCGCGGCCGTCGATCAGCATCGCCAGGGTGGCGCCCCACAGGAGGCTGGTGACGATGAACCCGCCGGAGAGGGCCGTGACCGTGGCGATCCACCGCCGGAGTTCCGGCGACAACTCGGCGAACGGCCTGCCGACTTCCGGCAGCACCTGGCCGACGGCCACCGTCGCCAGGTACGCCAGCGCCGGCACGCACGCCAGCGCGACGGCCGGATAGTGGCGGGTCGGCGTGGCGGCGAACGACTGCGCCGTGATCTCCAGGCCGATGAAGATCAGGATCGGGAAGACGACCGCCTTGGGGAGCAGGTGGAAGATCCAGTCGAAGCAGCCCAGCACGCCGACGGCCCCGACGAACAGGGCCGTGGCCAGCGTGTAGGCGGCGCGGGCCCCCATCGCCTTGTAGGCGGGATGGCCGATGTAGGGCGTCGACTGGATCACGCCGCCGAAGAACCCGCCGATCAGCGTCGATAGCCCCTCGACGCCGACGATCCGGCCGGTGTGGTAGTCGTCGCCGACGGCCGCGGCGCTCTCGGTGCAGTCGACGCCGCCGATGATCGTCGCCAGGGCCAGGGGGAGCGCCACCGGCAGGTAGCCGGCCGCCTCGCGCCAGTTCGCCTGGAACCAGGCCCACCAGGGCACCATCGGGAAGGGCAGCGACGGCCTCAGCCAGTCTTGTGGCCGCTCCCCTTCCGGGCCGGGGCCCAGGCCCGACAGGAACATCCCGTAATAGAGGACGCCGCCGACGGCCACCGCGACGAGCATCGCCGGGGCGCGGTTGGGGAGCTTCCAGCGGGCGGAGAGGGTCGCCAGCACGACGGCCAGCGAGGCGAACCCCGCCACCGGCTGGGCGGCCACGTCCAGCAGCGGCAGGAAGCTGATGAGGACCAGCGCAATCGCCGTGAGCGACCCCAGCAGCCCGGCCCTGGGGACGACGCGCCGGATCCAGCCGCAGAACGGGGCGCACGCCAGCTTGAACAGCCCCGAGGCCAGCAGCATCGCGACGCCGACGAACCAGGCGTGCTCGGCCGCCGAACTCGGGTCCAGCCCCCTGCCCCTGGCGGCGACGAACGCCGGGCCGAGGATCAGGAAGACCGAGCCGAACGTGCTGGGGGTGTCCAGCCCCAGCGGCATCGCCGTGACGTCCGTCCTCCCCTCGCGCCGAGCCAGGCGGAAGGCCATGACCGTGAAGATCAGGTCCCCCGCCAGCACCCCGACGGCCGTGCCCGGGATCATCCGGGTCAGGACGAAGTCGCGCGGGAAGCCGAACCCGACGACGAGCAGGCTCGTCATCAGGATCATGCCGCCGATGTTGTCGATCATCAGGCCGAAGAAGGCGTTGACGTCCCCCGGCCGGGCCCACTCGTACCGGGGGCGGCTCTCCAGGTCCGGCGGGCCGGGCTCGGCGGCGATGCTCAAGGGGGCGTGTCTCCGGGGATTCGGCGAGGGTCGCGCGGGGTCAATCTCCCTGACGGACCCACGCCTCGTCGAAGGCGGCGTGCATCATGGTGCTTTTCTTGGCCGTGCCGGCGCCCAGGCCCAGGGAGTAGGTGTAAGTCGCGTGGATCTTGCCGTCGCGGGCCTGGGTCATGGAGGGGTAGTGGAACGACGAGCCGGGGTCGCCTTGTTCCAGGTGGCGCTTGATGGGCCAGGTGCGGCCCTCGTCGTCGGAGAGGGAGACGGCCAGCGTGTGGCGGCCCCTGGGGAGGTCGTTGTGGATCAGCGCCCAGGCGCCGCTTTGCAGCTTGATCGCCTCGACCCCCGCGCCGGGGTTGTCGAGGTCGGTCGTCTCCACGTCGGTCCAGGTCATCCCCTCGTCGGGGGAGGTCGCCACGCGGATCTTGTTGAAGGGGCCATTGTCGCGGAAGTACGAGACGAGCGTCCCGTCATTCCGCTGGACCACCGTCGGCTGGATCGCGCCGAAGCCGACGGTCGGGCGGCCGGCGGTCCAGGTCTTCCCCTGGTCGTCGCTGACGGCCATCAGGGAGATGGAGAAGGTGTCGCAATATAGAGGAAGGAGCCAGCGCCCGGAGGGGAGGACGATCCCCCGCGCCCGGGGCATCCAGCCGAGGCGCTGATAGAGGAGGTCGGCCGATCGCTCCGCGAAGGGGGCGAGTTCGTCGGCGTAGCGCGCCTTCTGCTCGTCGGTGAGCTTGGCAAGGGAGTCGGCAACGGCCTTCTCGATCGACCCCGGCGCGGGGGTGACGTGCAGGACGTTGGTGGACTCCCACTTGATCGGCCCCGGCGCGCCCTGCGAGGGATCGGCGATGTTCCACTTGAGCAGGGCGCTCTCCCAGCGATGGTCGAGGATCGTGGGCCAGAACATGTGGATTCGGCCGTCGGGCGCGACCAGCAGCGCGGGGTTGCAGTCGGGGTAGCCGGAGGTGTCGGCCGTCTGGAAGCGGGGCGACCAGGCGTCGGCGCCCTTGGGGAGCCAGGCGGCCTGGATGATCACGTCGTCGGCCTTTCGCTCGCCGGTGCCGTTGTACCAGACGGCTAGGAGGTCGCCGTTGGGGGTCTCGGCGACGCACGAGGCGTGGTTGTGCTTGGGCTCGGCCTCGAAGATAGGCCGCTTGACCAGCCCCGGCGATTCCGCCCCGGCGGCCCCCGTCATGAGCCCCAGCAGCCCGATCCATGCGACGGCCTTCGTCGTTCGCGTCATCGTCGATGCGTCCCCGTCCGGGTCCGAGAGAGGAGAATGGCGACGGCCCCGAGTCTAGGACGACCGTCGCCCCGGAGCAAGGAGCGAGCCCCGGATCGACGCTGGCTCCGCTTGGCTTCGTTCGTCATCCACGCGCGCCCGGTGGTTTGACGCAAGTTGATCCAGGTCGAGGAATTGGGGCGTAATCGAGTTGGCTTCGTTCGTCGAGAACGATATGGAAAACCGTGCCCTGTCCGTCGCCTCTCCCGCGGGGGGGCGGCCCGAAGGCCCAGGCGGGGGCTTTCGCATTATCGGATGTGGCGACGTTTTTCCCAAGCGCCGCCGACGCACACCCTGGAGCGTGAAGGCCCTCGCCCGCCGCTTCACGGTTGCTCGCGGGTCGGTGAATGCGAATTGTCAAAGATCGAGATTCGTCGAAGAGGATGATCTGCGGGTTGGCTCGCCGGATTCCAGCTTTCCGATCATAATTCCCGATCTCGATGAAGGGGACCACGCGATGCGTCCGCTCCCCGATGCTTCCAATTGGAGCGGTCGCGGCCTACTTGCCGTCGGGCGCTTGATGGTTATGCTTGGCGGAACCCATCCGCCGCTCACGTCCAAACGCGCCTTCGCGCGGGAGTCCCGACATGGCAGCCAAGGTCCAGGTCGTCTTCTACAGCCTTTATACGCACGTCTACCAGCTCGCCCAGGCCGTGGTCGAGGGGGCGAAGGAGGCCGGCGCGGAGGTGACGCTGGCGCAGGTGCCGGAGATCCTGACGCCGGACATCCTGGAGAAGATGGGAGCGACCGAGGCCAAAAAGTCCTTCGCCCACGTCCCCACGGCCGACCCCCACGCCCTGGCGGACGCCGACGCGATCATCCTTGGGGCCCCGACCCGCTACGGCGCGGCGGCGGCGTCGATGCAGGCGTTCCTGGACGCCACCGGAGGCCTGTGGGCGAAGGGGGCCCTGATCGGCAAGGTCGGCAGTGCGTTCACCAGCACCGCCAGCCAGCACGGCGGCCAGGAGACGACGCTCGTCCACATGCATACCTTCTTCTACCACCAGGGGATGGTGGTGGCCGGCGTCCCCTACTCGGAGAAGGGCCTGTCGATCCTGGACGAGGTCTCCGGCGGCACCCCCTACGGCGCCTCCACCATCGCCGGCCCCCGCGGCGAGCGCAACCCGACCCCCAACGAGCTGGCCATCGCCCGCTTCCAGGGCCGCCACGTCGCCGGGATCGCCGCCAAGCTGGCGGCGAAGTAACGAGGCCCCGGACGCCCCGCCGCGGGCCGCTCACCGCGCCCGCGGCAGTTCCAGCGTCTGGTTCGAGGTTGGCTTGCCGTTCAATTCGGCGGCGCGGACGATGAGCGAGGGGCCGGGGTGGCGGCCGGCGGGGGCGTCCAGGGTGTTCCGTGCCGTCGTCGCCTTGAGTTCTCGGGGGTCGCGCGAGCCTTCCTCGCCCAGGACCATTCCCAGCAAGGGGCGACGGCCGGGCTTGTCCTGGCCCCGCTCGGCGGCCATCTGGCGCAGGAAGGGCTCGGTCCAGCGGACCACGTTGTCCTCGGCGGTCGCCGACATGTAGACGCGGCCCTTGCTGAACTTGACGTTCCGGGCGTCGTGCTGGACGCTCAGCACGAGCGACTCGCGGGCGTCCTCGAAGGTGTTCCCGCGGACGACCATCTCCATCGCGGGGCAGTGCGACCAGCCCCAGTGGATGGGCGATTCCGACGCGCAGGCCGAGGCCGCCAGCCCCTGCGCCCCGCCGAGGAAGCGATTGCGCTCGACCACCGTGCCGAACTGGTTCCCCGGCAAGACCAGGCCGTAGCTGGTGGAACTGCCCCGGATGTCGACCGTGTTGCCGACGAACCGGAGGCCCGAGAAGCCGTCGACGATCGACACCCGGTCCGTTCCCTTCGGGACCGGCGCGTCGAGCAGGATCGTCGTCGCGTCCAGCGGCAGGGCGACGCGCCGGAACGTGCCGGCGGCCGGGCCGGTCAACAGCGCGACGAACCTGCCGGCGCGGATCGGCTCGCCCTGGCGTCGCCCGACGCGCAACACCTGGCCGTCGGCCGAGGGGCGCGCGATCCCCTCGTAATTCACGCGGTACGACTCGGTGAGCATGACCTCCGGCGCGTTGACGCGGGGGACGCCGTCGTCATCGAACTCGCCGACCCCTTCGACGACGTTGTCCTCCACCGCCACGTTCCGCCCGGCGTGGGTGGAGACGAAGAAGCGCCAGAGCTTCCCCCCCGGCTCCGCCTTCGCGCGGTTGCCCCGGACGGTCACGTCCAGCGGGAAGTGCGCGGCGATGGCGCCGTTGGACCTCGTCCCGCGCGGGGCGCCCCGGAACGTGTTGTCGAGGATCGTCCAGGGGCCGTTGAAGAACTCGATCGGGCCGGCGAGGATCTTGCAGCCCTCCACCCGGCCGCCGTCGGCGTTGGTGAAGCGCATGGCCTTCAGGGCGTCGCCCCAGTTGCCGGGCTCGGGGTTCGCGGAGGCCTCGATGTCGAGCTTCAGCAGCGAAAGCCCCCACTTCTTCTCCCAGGGGTCCTTGTCGCGGCTGTCGCTGGTGCCGATCACCGCGGGGCCGTAGCTGACGTCTCCTTCCCACCGGATCGGGCCTTCGAAGCGGATCGCCAGCCCTTCGAGCGTCGTCCGGCCCTTGTGGATCTTGATCGCGGTCGTCCAGGGCGCGGAATCCGTCGGCTGCGAGAAGACGAGCGTGGCACCCTGGGGGGCCGTCAGGACGACGGGCTGATTGAGCGTCAGCGTCTGGTTGAGCCGGTAGGTCCCGGGGGCGAGGGCGACGGTCCCCCCCTGGTCGACGAGCGCCTGGAGGTCGTCGCCGGGCCTGGCGTCGCGGCGGGAGGTCGACGGGGCGGGGAGGCGGAGGGCGGGGTCGCTCTGCCCGCCGGGGAAGCGGACGACCGCCGAGCGGCCGTCGCGGCCGATCAGCCGCAGCGTGAACCAGGCGTCGCGCTCGTCGCGGGCGATGGGGAAGAACACGTCGATCGGGCCGGCGCCGCTCGGCTTGACGACCATCGGGTCGGCGCCGTTCCACTCGGGGGTCGACTTGAGGGCGTCGCCCGACGCTTCGAAGAGCCACGCCCCCCGCGCGGAGTCGGAGAGGGTGGCGGCGACGACGTCGCGCGGCAGCCCCGCGCCCGTGATGGCGACGTGGACGTCGCCGGGGCCGATCGCGTCACTGCCGTCCTGCCCGAGCCAGCGGGCCTCGGCCTTCGGGAAGGTCAGCGAGGGCTCGCGAGGCTCGGCGGCCTTCCGCGCGGTGTCGAAGCGGCCGACGGCGACGGTCGCGCGGTCCGTGGTGTCGTTGGCGTAGAGGACGCGGACCGCGAGGTTTCCGCTGGCGATGGGGCGGGCCGGCTGGAAGTAGAGGTCCCCCTCGCCGGGCTTCTCGGGATCGGGGTGGAACTCGCAGGCGGGGAGCATCTCCGGGTTGGTGTGGCTCTCCCACTTGAGCCCGCCGGGGGCGTCGATCCTGAGGGCGCGGATGGGGACCCTGGTGGAGACGCCGGAGAGCCGGAGGCGGGCGTCGGGGAGGCCGTCGGGCCCGATCTCCGGGCCGGGGCCGACGGCGTCGCGGCCGTCCTGATCGGCCCAAATCGCCTTGAGCGCGGCGCCCGCCGTCCGCAGCGACGGGTCGACCTTGCGCCCCTGGACCGAGGCGCGATGCTCCACGCCGTCGTCGTAACGGATCGTCACGTCGTGCCGCCGGGGCGCGGTGTATGTGGATGGCTCGATGTAGAGATCGGCGCGGGTGGAGCCCTTCTCGCGGACGAGCGCGGCCTTCCAGGCGAAGGAGTCGGCGTTGTAATGCCAGGCGTTCAGGTCGCCGCCGACGGCCAGCACCTCGATGTACGCCACCTCCCGGCGAGGGTCGAGGCCGGTGATGGCGAGGTGGACGTCCTGGACGTCGCTGGGCTCCACGCGGTTGTGCGGCCCGACGAAGTCCTTGCCGTCCTGCCCGATCCAGCGGACCTGGGGCCCCCGCCCCGCCTGGGCCGAGGCCTCGATCGTCGCCCCGAGCGCCGAGGCCAGCGCGAGCCCGATCACCGCCGCGCGTCGCACGTCCATGAGCAGCCCTCCCTCGCGAAATGTCGGTGGAAGGGAGCTTACCACACCCGGGGCGGCGACGCGCGGGCGGCCGGGGCCGGTCAGCCGGCGACGGCCTCCACGATGCCGTAGGGGGAGCCGGTCTCCCGGACGCGGACGTCGCGGAAGCCGGCGGCCTCCAGCAGCCCGCGATACTCCGACGCCGAGCGCTCCCGGCCGCCGGTCATCGCCATCATGTTCAGGTCGCTCAGGCGGCCCGGGGACGGGGCGTCGCCGTCGGGGAGGACCGACTCGATGACGAGGATTCGCGCCCCCTTCCCGGCGGCCTCGCGGCAGTTCCGCAGGATGACCGCGGCGCGGCGGTCGTCCCAGTCGTGGAGGATCCACTTCAGGACGTAGAGGTCGCCCCCCGCCGGGACGGACTCGAAGAAGTCCCCCGCGACCCGCTCGCAACGGCCGGCGACCCCCCGGGCCTTCAGCAACTCCTCGGCGCCCGCCAGGCCGGCGGGGGTGTCGAACAGGACGCCCGACGCCCGGGGCGCGGACACCAGCGCGGCGGCGAGCAGCCCGCCGTTGCCGCCGCCGACGTCGATGATCTTTCGGAACGCGGAGAAGTCGAACGCCTCGCGCAACGCGGCCTCGACGACGGCCGAGAGCGAGGTCATGGCGGCGTTGAAGTCGGCCGAGGCCTCCGGGCGCTTGCCGTAGTACTCGAAGACCGGCACGCCATGGACGTGGTCGAACGCCGTCTCGCCCGTCCGGACGCTGTGCGACAGCTCGGCCCAGGCCCGCCGGTGGTCGTCCGACATCACCCCCAGGATCATCGAGCGGAACGACCCCGGCGTCCCCGACGCCAGCCCCCGGCCGAAGTCGGTCAGCCCGTAGCGGCCCCCTTCGGCCGTCAGCGCCTCCAGCGTCACCAACGCCTTGAGCAGGCGCCCCAGCGACGGCGCGTGGGCACCCATCACGCCCGCCAGCTCCTCCGCCGTCCGCGGCCCGTCGACCAGGTGGTCGGCGACCCCCAGCCTCGCGGCGGCGAGCATGGTCTGCGAGGACCAAAACCCGCAGATCACCCCGAACGCCCGCCCCTGTAGCGACTGTCCGCTCGATTCCATGGAAGCTCCCATCCAGGTTTCACCCGACGTCCCGCGCGGCATCGACTCGCGATGCCGAGCCGAGATCAGACGAGATCGGCGCCGGCGCGACGACGGGAGGGACGCGATTTCCTCCCGGGAGCCGGCCGGCTCGCCGTGTTATAATGCACGGCTGGACAGAGACGGGAGAGAAGGCCGGCGGAAGGGTGGGACGCTCGCATGGGTCGCGAATCGACGGGCTCGTTGTTCGAGCGGGGGGACGAGCCGGGGGCGGGCGAGGGCGCGCCCGCGCCGGCACCGGCCGACGCGCCGTTGGCGGAGAGGATGCGGCCGAGGAGCCTGGACGAGTACGTCGGCCAGGGGCACCTGCTGGGCGAGGGCAGGCTCGTGCGGCGGCTGGTCGACGGCAAGGGGACGCTGCCGTCGCTGATCTTCTGGGGGCCGCCGGGGACGGGGAAGACGACGATCGCGCGGCTGCTGGCGAGGGCCGGCGGGGCGAAGTTCGTGCCGCTGTCGGCGGTCCTCTCGGGCGTGAAGGAGCTGCGCGAGGCCGTCGCCGAGGCCCGCGACGCCCGCCGTCGCGGCTGGCGGACGACGCTGTTCATCGATGAGATCCATCGCTTCAACAAGTCCCAGCAGGACGCGCTCTTGCCCGCCGTGGAGGACGGCACGGTCACGCTGATCGGCGCGACGACCGAGAACCCCTCGTTCGAGGTCAACGCCGCGTTGCTCTCCCGCGCCCGCGTCCTGACTCTCCAACCGCTGTCGCCCGACGACGTCGAGGCGCTGCTCCGCCGGGCGCTGGCCGACGCCGCGCGCGGGCTGGCCGGGCTCAATCCGGCCGTCCCCGACGAGGAACTCGCGAGGCTGGCGCGCGGGGCGGCCGGCGACGCCCGCGTGGCGCTGACCGCGTTGGAGGCCGCCGTCCTCGCCACCGAGCCGGGCCCCGACGGCGTCCGCGCGGTCGACCGCGACACCATGGCCGAGGCCCTCGGCCGCGCCCGCTACGCCTACGACAAGGGGGGCGAGGAGCACTACAACCTCATCTCCGCCTACATCAAGAGCCTGCGCAACTCCGACGTCGACGCCGCGCTCTACTGGCTCGCCCGGCTGATCGAGGGGGGCACCGACCCGGTTTTCATCGCGCGCCGGCAGTGCATCTTCGCGTCGGAAGACATCGGCATGGCCGACCCCCGGGCGATGGTCCAGGCGGCGTCGGCCGCGCAGGTCGTCCAGATGATCGGCCTGCCCGAAGGGCTGTATCCGCTGAGCCAGGCGACGATCCTGCTGGCGCTGGCGCCGAAGTCGAACGCCATCAAGCGGGCCTATTTCGCAGCCGCCGCCGACGCCGCCGCCACGGCCCGCGAGCCCGTCCCGCTCCACCTCCGCAACGCCGTGACCTCGCTCATGAAGGCGAGCGGCTACGGCGAGGGCTACCGCTACGTCCACGACGACCCGGACGCCCGCGGCGAGATGGACTGCCTCCCCCCCGGGCTGAAGGAACGGCGATACTTCCTCCCCTGAACCGTCGGCCGTCCGGCGGGACCGGTCGTGCGGGATAAGCCTGGATAGGCCGCGAGTCGCGCCGGTTCGCCCTGCGCCATGCTCCCCGCGCGGGCCGAAGGTAATGGCGAGGATTTGTCGCGCCCAGGGATGGGGAGGGGTCATGAATCGGTCGATGTGGGCCTGGACGTTCGGCCTCGTCGTCGCGTCGACGGCGGCGGCCGTGGAGCCTGGGACGAGCCCCGCGTTGCGCCCGCTGGCGCTGGGGGCCGTGGAGCGGCTGGAAGGCGATCGCGGCCTTTTCGGTGTCTTCGTCCCCACCCGCTTCGGCGGCGTGCTGACGGTCTCGGCCTCCTCGGGGGCGGTCGGGCCGATCGAGGGGCCCGACGGCCGGACGACCGCGAGCGGCGAGGACGTCGGCGCCGACGCGCCGGGGTGGTACACCTTCGAGGTCGTCGGGGCCGAGCCGGGGGCCGAGGTCTCCGCCGCCTTCGTCCAGGAAGGGCGGAGCGCCCGCAAGCCCTGGAACTTCTACTACTGGCCCACCAAGGCCGACTCGATCCACGAGCCCTGGGCCGAGGGCAACGGCGTCGTCGACGTGACGGCGGTCATGGGGGACGACGTCCTGGCGGCGCCCCCCGGGGCGGCGATCGAGCCGGGCCGCGACATCGTCCGCGCCGGCCCCAACGGCCTGCTGGAGACCCACGTCCCGCCGGGCGACACGTCGACGTGGTTCCCAAACCTGTTCGACGCCGCCACGTTCCAGGGGGCCGACGGCCAGGTCTTCGAAACCCCCTGCCCGCTCCTGAAGTACGACATGCTCTTCGGGACCCCGTCCCGGGCGTGGGAGGCGGAGCACGACCAGAGCCAGGGCGAGGCGCGCTGGCTGGGGCATTGCCTGGGGGGGGCCGTGGCCTCCATCATGCTGAACGAGCCGGTCCCCTCGCCGGAGAGCGGCCTCACGAGCGACGAATTGAAGGGCCTATGGGCGGAACTCGGCGAGGACGCGACGAACCATCGGATCGGCGAGCACGTCGTCGACATCCCCGCCGGGCCTCCGGTCCCCGGGCCCGATCCCTGCGACCCGTTCGTCGCGCCGGTGCATCGGCTGCTGGAGGACAAACTCGTCGGGCTGGGCCGCCCGCTGCTGGGGAACCTGCGCGCGTTCCCGCCGCGAGGCACGACGGGCGAGGTCTGGAACCACGGCGTCGGCCGGTTCACGGCGAGCTACTCGGGCGTGGCGGGGCGAGACCCCCGGATCGTGCGCGTCGACGTCGAGATCGAGGCCAACTCGGGCTCCAGCCTCAACGGCGAGGGGGACGAGCCCCGCGTGGCGCGGTACGCCTACACCCTCGCCTACGATCGCGACGGCCGCGTGGACCTGGCCCGCCCCGACGCCTGCGACTGGATCGCCGTCGACGGCGACGCCCTCTTCGCGCCCCTGAACCTCATGGAGGTCGAGGCGACCCGATGGGTCGGCCGGAACCCCTACGTCACCGAGGCCAACGTCCGGTCGATCGACCTGGCGAACGGCGGCGGCGGGGGCGTTCCGCCACGGTACGTCCCCCAGCCGCCTCGCGTCCCGATCGCCGCGATCCCCCCGGCCGAGCCCTCGCGAGGCGGCCTGATGCGCTGGCTCGGCCGGCGTTGATCGGAGCCTCCGCCGTCAGAGGACCTTCTCGCCGGGGCCCTTCGGCCTCGCGGCCCCTCCACCGTCGTCGGGCGGGTTCGGTCCGTCCGGTTCCGGTTCCGGTTCGGAGTCGGGGGCTGGCTCGGGCACCGGGGGCTTCGGCGTGTCATCGTCCGGGTCGGGCTTGGGCGTGGGAGGATTCGGCTTGGGCTTGGGGGGCTTGGGCCGGGGCTTCGGCGGCTTCGGGGAGGCGTCGCCGATCTCGATCCGGATGATGTCGACGTCCGGCGGGACCACGACGGTGACGGTCCTGCCGTGGCCCGGCCGGTCGGGCCTCCTGGCTTCGCCGCCGTCGTTCGGCGTCGGGGCGGCTTCACGCTCGCCGATGTACCGGGCGACGATCATTTCGAGGACCCGAAGCTCGCGCTCGGTGGGCTCGAGCCTCGTCGCGTTCCGGTACATGATCGTCGCCAGTTCCAGGCCGACGCGCATCCCGTATTTCCGGGCGGCGTTGCCGAGGTTCTGGTAGATGTGGGCGGCCAGCATCCGGCTGTTCAGCAGCGCCGAGTAGTCGGCGATCGGCGCCATCTGGGCGTAGCCGTCGCAATCGTCGAGCAGGCCTCCCGGCGACGACGGGACGGCGGCCGGTGACTGGTGGGGATAGCTCGAGGTTCCCCACGCCGCGGGGGTTGCCTGGTAGGGATAGACCGCGACCGGGGCGAGGACCGGGAAGACCGGCGCCATACCCGGCTGTGCGACCCCCCAGGTCTGATAGGTCGCGCAGGCCGAGCAAGACGCGAGGCCATGCCAGCAGCCGGCCGACGCCTGGCCGCATGCGACCAGCGGCCCGACGATCGCGGCCGACTTCAAGAGACGCGCTACGTGACTCAAGGTGAATCTCCCAGGGGCATGACCACCCGAGATCGACGCTGGTCGCCGTTTCTTAGGCAGTTTTTCCATGCTGCCTAATCGTTTCACTTTTCCAGCCATTTTCAAGTCGGGCCCCTGAAAAAGCGAGATCGACGCGGCCCATGGGGCAAGGGGCTTCGTCCAAGGCCGGACCCGGGATGCCGGCGAGGCGTTCGAAACGCGAACCGCCCCGCCGGTGGGACGCGGCGGGGCGGCCGGAAATCTCGCGGCGGCGGGCCCGCCTCACTGCTGGCCGGAGGGGCCGGCCGGGGGCCGTTGCGGGCTGGGTGGGGCGTAGCTCGGGGCCATCGGGGGCGCATAGCTGGGTGCCATCGGAGGGGCGTAGCTCGGGACCATCGGCGGGGCGTATGCCGGCGCCATCGGCGGGGCGTAGGCCGTGGGGGCGAGCGGGGCCGCAAAGTAGGCCGGTGCCGGCGCGGCGTAATAAACCGGGGTCGCCGGGGCGAAGTAAACCGGCGTCGGCACCGGGGCGGCGACGGGGAAGGCGAACGGGACCGCCGCGGCGACGGGGGCGGCGACCGGGGCGGCGACCGCCGCGGGGGGATGGCCGTGGACCACGGTCTTCGTCGTGGTCTTGCTGTAATAGGTGTGGAACAGCTTGTCGAGGCCCGCGGCGCTCGCGGGGGAGGCGGCCGAGAGCGCCCCGAGGACCGCCAGGCAGAGCCCCGCGCGGGCGGCCGGGAATCGGCGACTACGGATCATTTCTGCAAGCCTCCGTTCGGGATGCGACGCGAGGCGTCCCGCCCCTCCGTGGGGGGGCCCGGCGCGTGACCGCGGATTTTGAGATTAAATTTACACGATGAATCGGGGCGCCCCCGCCGCGAGCCGGGACGAATCCCAAGAAGGCGGGGCCGGCCGGGACGGATGGCGCGGGGGGCGAGCTTTATCGGGATGGCGCGGTTTTCCCCAAGTCGCGGGCCGGGACGGTCGATCCAGATGGATGTCTTCTTATGCCGGGCTTCGAAGCGGCGGCCGGACGGCCACGCGGCGGCGGCTCGGACTTCCTTCCGGGGGGGCCGCGATGACTCTTATGGGACGCAACGCGGGCCGGGCCGCCCGACGCGCCTGGGGGGCTCGCGTCCTTTCGCTGGCGATCCTGCTCGCGCCGGCCGGGGCGCGAGGCGACGATCCGCCGACGCCGAGAACGCGTCCGGCCGCCTCCCCGGCTCGGCGCGAGGCGGCGGCGCCTCGCGCGGACGCGGGGGACGATCAGATCGGCCTGGTCGGGCGACGGATCACCCTCAACGCCGGGTCCAGCACCCCTCGGGACGCCACCTTCAAGTGGTTCCTCCTCTCCGGGCCGAAGGTCGACCAGTCCACGCAGGACGGGTGCTACTACTCGTTCACGCCGACGACCGTGGGGACGTATCGCTTCGGCCTGGTGGTCGCCGCGTGCCGCGGGGAGGTCGCGGTCATCTCCGACATCGACGAGGTCGTCGTCACCGTCGGCGAGGTCCCGGCCGGCGTCCTCGGCGGGGGCGTCCCGGCCCCGACGACCGCCGCCATCGACCGGATGCTCCAGGGGCCCGGCGCGGCGGCCGGCCGGGCGACGCTGGAGCAGGCGGCCGTCGCGTTCGAGTCCGTCGCGGCCAGGGCACCTCTATACGCCAGTTTCTCGGACCTCAGCGCGGAGTTGATGCGGCGGCTGGACGTCGTGATCCCCGCGGACCCGAATTGGCGGCGCTACTGGTCGGAGGCGATCTTCGCCCCGCTGACGGATCACGTCGTGGTCGAGATGCGTCGCGAGGGCCTGGACCTGAGTGGCCCCCAGGGGCGGGACCAGCCGCTCGACAAGGCCCATCAGGAACATCTCCAGCGACTGTTCGCCTCCTACGCCCAGGAATTTCGGGCGCGCGCCCGCTGATCGCCCCGCGGGGGCGGTTGTCCGGACGATCATGTTTTCGAGTGTCGATGAGGAGTGCTCGCCATGGATGGGCGGAAACGAACGACCCCGGGCCGTCCACCGGCCCTGCCCCTGGCCCTGGCCCTGGCGGTCGTGGCGATCTCGGTCTCGGCGTCGGCGTGCTTCGGGCAGGCGTCGTCGGGCCAACCGCGATCGGAGCGCGTCGAGATCCCGCCGCCCGCCTCGCGGGCGAGCCGGCCGGACCCCGCGGTCGATCGGGCGGGGTACGATTTCGCCCAGGCGTCCTCGCAGCGGCCGTCGACCCCGCCGGCCCAGGAGCCCCCGGCGCAGCCGCCGGCCCTCGCGCCGCCCGCGGCTCCTCCCGCCTATCCGGGGTACGCCCCCGGGTATCCTCCGGCCTATCCGACGCCTTATCCGGCCGCGCCCCCATACGCGATGATGGTCCCCTACGCCCCGCCCCCGGCGGCCCCCCCCGCCCCGGCGGCGCCCGGGAATTTCTTCCTGCCGACTGCGCCGCCGGCCTACGCCGCCCCCCCCGCCGCGTACATGGCCCCGCCGGCGTACATGGCGCCGCCGGCCTACATGGCGGCCCCCGCGCCCCAGCCCGCCGTGGCCGCCGGCGTCGGCGTGACCGGGACTTCCGTGTCGGTCCCGACGTCCAGCACGAAGACGACCGTGGAGGTGAAGGGGCCGAGCCTGCTCGCCGCCGGCCTCGCCAGGGTTGGCGACCGGCTCTCCCAACTCGGCCGGACGCGAATCCGGACCGTCCAGGAGACGGTCATCCACAGCCCAGCGTCGCAGACCCACGGCGGCACGGCCACGATCGCCACGATGGGCCTCGCGCCGGCCGCTCCCCCGCCGTCGCTCGCGCCGCCGGCCGCGCCTCCCGCCACGCCGCCGGCCGCGCCGCCCCCCGCGGAGCAGGTCCCGCCGACGCCGATCCCTTCGCCCCAGGGCCCTTCGTCGCAGCGCGAGCATTCATTGTTGAGGCACTTCAACGGGCGGAATTGACGACGAGACGCGGTGGACTTCGCCCCACGGGTCGGCTTATCCTGGACCGCCGACGCCCATCTCGATCAGCCTCCGGCGCCTCCTCACCTCAATTCCAAGGACGAGAGCCCGATGAGCGACCGATATCCGTGCGGGACGTTGAAGCGACGCGGATTCCTGGGGGCGGCGGCCGTCGCGGCGGCGTCGCCCTGGATCGTCGGCGGGTCGGCCCGGGGGGATGGCCCCGCGGCGACGGCCGGCGCGACGGCCCACGGGCCGAAGGTCGAGCCGAGCAAGTTCGACCTCCCCGGCCTCTACCCCGGGCGCGTCGTCGAGGTCCGAAACCAGGCCATGATCCACAAGGGCCGGAAGGACCGCGACGCCATCAAGGCGAGCCTCGACCGCGGGCTGACCTCGCTCACCGGCGCCGACGACGCCGTCGAGGCGTGGAAGACCTTCTTCGAACCGGGAGACGTCGTCGGGATCAAGGTGGTCCCCAACGGCTACCCCCACGCCTTCTCCTCGCACGAGCTGGTGCTGGAGACCATCGAGGGCCTGAAGGCCGCCGGCGTGAAGACGAAGGACATCTTCGTCTTCGAGCGGTTCCGCTCCGAGATGGTCACGGCGCGCTATCAGGACGTCCTCCCGGCCGACGTCCGCTGGGGCGGCCTCACGGCGACCGGCGCCCCGCAGATCCAGATGGAGTTCGAGGGCTTCAAGGACGACCCCATCGCCGGGTACGACCGCGACGCCTACGTCCAGATGGACCTGGTCCACTACGGCGAGGACCCCAAGGACGACCGCCAGTACCGGTCGCACCTGGGCAGGCTGCTGACGAAGACGGTCAACAAGGTGGTGTCGATCCCCTGCCTGAAGGACCATGCCTCCGCCGGCGTGACCGGGGCGCTGAAGAACATCAGCCACGGCTCGGTGAACAACGTGGCGCGGTCGCACGCCAACAGCTTCACCAACGCCTGCGGCCAGTTCATCCCCCAGGTCGTCGCCCATCCGACCCTGCGGTCGAAGTTCGTCCTCCAGATCATGGACGGCGTGCGCGGGATCTACCACGGCGGGCCGATGTCGCGAGAGGACGGCCGCTGGTCGTGGGACAACAACGCCCTGCTCTTCGCGACCGACCCGGTGGCGCTGGACCACGTCGAGCTGCGGCTGATCGACGCCAAGCGGAAGCTGGAGGGGCTGCCGGTCGTCGCCGCCTCGGGCAAGGCCACCTCCGACCCGACCGGCGTGGAGGGCTTCGACATCCGCCACCCGCAGCACATCGCCCTGGCCGGCACGCTGGGCCTGGGGACCTATCTGCTGGAAGGCAAGGGCACGCTGGTCAAGCATGACCTGATCACGATCTGACGCCCGATCCACGCCCGAGCCGCGACGGCAGGGCCGCCAGCGCGGCGAGGCCCGCGGCGAGGGCCAGGAACAGCGGGGACCAGCCGCCGGCCGGCACGACCATGCCGGGGATGAAGACGGCGGTGGTCCCGGCCTTCCGGCTCGGCTTGTAGAAGACCTCCACCGGGCGCAGGGTGCCGTCGGGGATGCGGCGGTCGCTCTGGTACGCCAGCGAGTAGCCGGCGCCGATGCGCTCGGCGATGGCCTCGTAGACCTTGCGCAATTCCTCGGACTTCCGCGCCGGGTAATACTCGGCGCGGGTGGCCCGCGCCAGCGCCTTCAGCTCGGCCACGGCGATCTCGCGCTCGTCGCCCAGGCCGAGGGTATAGATGGGGAGGCCCAGCTCGCGCGCCCGCGCGGCGACGTCCTCCAGCGCGGTCGTGCTGTGGGTGTCCTGGCCGTCGGTCAGCGCGATGATCGCGCGGCGGCCGCGCTGCTTCGCGAGCAGGTCGACGGCCTCGGCGACGGCGTCGTGGAAGCGCGTGGGGCCGTCGGCGAACAGCTCGTCGACGGTCGCGCGGATCTTCCGCCGGTCGGTGGTGAACGGCTGGGCGAGTTCCACCTGGGCGCTGAACGAGACCACGGCGACCTTCGACCCGCGCGGCATCCGCTCCACGAACCGCGCCACGGCCCCCTTGAGCGATTCGAGCCGCTCCTCCACGTTCATGCTGCCGCTGCGGTCGACGACCAGGACGATCGTGGTCGGGACTTCCTCGGTGGCGACGGGAGCCTGGAACTCCAGGATCGGCCGCTCCGAGCCCTCCTCGGTGACGCGGAAATCCTCGCGCTTCGCGTCGCGGACGAACGTCCCGTCCTCGCGCCTCAGCTCGAACTGCACGCCGATGCGCGGGAAGTCGTCCTGGCTCGTCCCGGTCACGACGACGGAGAGGTCGTCGGCCGCGGGCGGAGCCTCCTGGGCGCGCGCGGGGGGGGGGACCGAGACCGCCAGCGCGAGGAATGCGATGCGCCATAGTGTGAAGATAGCCCTTCTCCCCTGGTGGGAGAAGGTGCCCCGGAGGGGCGGATGAGGGGGACGCGACCGAAGGCCGACGGCTTCAAAGCCCCCGCGGGCGGCGGGACGCGGCGCCGGTCGCCCCCCCGTCCGGCCTTCGGCCACCTTCTCCCACGAGGGGAGAAGGATGCTAGTCGTTGATCTTTCCCAGTCTCGCGTCATCCTTCGCCCCCTCTCGCCGGGAAGACGACCAGCGACGCGACGGCCAGCCCGAACCCCAGCGCCAGCGCCGAGACGGCCGGGGAGCCGAAGACCCCCTCGACGCTCTGGATCGTCGCGAAGACGAGCGCCGAGGCCAGCAGCGCGACGACCGCGCCGGCGAACGCCGAGGCGAAGGCGTCGCGAAAGCCCCCCCGCATGCCGGCCCCCCAGCCGACCACCAGCCCGGCGAGCGTTGGCAGCGTCGCGGCGCCGGCCAGCTTCAAGGCCCCCCCCGGCGTTACGTAGGGCAAGCTCGCCCCCAGCCCGACCAGCCCCCGGATCGCCAGGACGACGAGCGGGAAGAGCCAGAGCCGTCGCCATCCAGAGACGCCCGAGAGCCCCGCGCCGATGGGCTCGGCCGGCGACCATCCGGGGGGGGCATCGGTCGGCCCGTTCGGGATCGTCTCGACCCGCGGGCGCTCCACGCGCACGGGGACGCGCCTGGTGACGCCCCCCGCGCTCACGACCACCGCGCCGAGGTCGACCCCCGCGGAGCCCTCGGGGGGCTCGATCTCCACGACGTACTCGGCCTCGTCGATGATCGGGCCGACGGGCTCGCGAGCCACGCGGATCGCGCCGGCGAAGCCGGGGGCGGGCTCGATCGCGATGACGGGCCGGAGCAGGCGATGGCCGACGTTCGCCACGCGGAACGGCCGCCGCGTCACGCCCCCCGCCGCGCCCGCGGAGACCGTCAGCTCCGCGGCGAGGACGTCCAGCTCCGGCCCGCTCGGCATCGTCGTCGGCAGGCGGCCGAGCCAGTCGTCGAGCACGTCGTCGGGCGACCAGCCGGGTTCGCGACGCGGGAGCAGGTCGCTTCGGCCCTGCCGCCTCAGGTGCTCGCCGATACGCCCGGCCGCCAGGTCGTCCCGGACCATCGCCCAGCGCTGGGCCGAGAGCGTCAGGAAATCGTCCCAGGTCCGGCACGTCGCGCCGTCGGCGAATGAGTAGGGCGCGGCGAGCGGGCCGGTCCGCGCGACGGGCGGAGGAGGCGGGGAGGGTTTCGGGGGCGGGGCGGCCGATTTCGGCGGGGCGGCCGGCCTCTTCTCGGCGGGGGGCTCCGCCGCTTCGGCCCGCACGACGAGCTGGACGGCGCCGACCTGGATCACGTCGCCGGGGGCGAGGACTCGCTCCTGATTCGTGAATAGGCGTTGGCGATTGACGAACGTGCCGCCGGGACTGTCGAGATCCCGGATCGCGAGACGCTCCCCGGCGTTCGCGACGACGGCCTGCCTCGCGGCCATCCGGCGCGGGGTGTCCCCCTCCTGGTCTCCCAGGCTGAGATGGGCCTTGGTCCAGGGGGCGTTGCCGATGGTGGTCTCGCCGCGGTCGAGCGGATACCGCCGGCCGGGCTCTCGGCCCCTGGCGATCTCCAGGCTCCATCGCGTGTTGGTCGCGGTCACGGGCATGGTTCGCTACCGCCGTCGGAAGATCATGGAAGTCTTGCCAAGCTCGATCCGGTCGCCGTCCGAGAGGCGGGTCTCGCTCGGGGCGCCGCGGCCGTTGACGCGGGTCGCGCCGGAGCGCGAGATGTCGCGAAGGACGTAGGCGTCGCCCCGGCGGACGATCTCCGCGTGCGACCGCTCGACGGCCGAGTCGCCGAAGATGCCGACGTCGGCGCGCTCGTCCAGCCCGAGCCGGCAGACGGAACGAGCGAGCAGATAGATCCGACCCTCCTGCCGACCGCTGGCGACCTGGACCCACGCCCGGCGCAACGCCTGCTCCACCAGCGCCAGGAACAGCCCCAGCCCCGCGCCCAGGATCACGATCCCCAGCGCCTGGCTCAGTCCGAAGCGGTTCCCCAGCGCGACGCGCAGGGCCTCGAAGCACAGGCCGCCGACGAACCCGCCGAGGGCCCCGCCGATCAGCCCGTATAACAGCCTCTGAAACGAGCGGTCGGCGATCCCCTGCCCCAGCCCGATCCCCAGGCCGAGCACCGCCCACGACGAGGCGCGGCCGATCAGCCCCCCCTGGAAGTAGCCGATGACCAACTCGCCGAGGACCAGGCCGACGGCCCCGCCGACGGCCGACGCGGGCGTGGCGCGGGCGGTCGCCAGCGCGGCGCGACGCCACGAGCCGTCGCGGAGCGGGCCCCAGGCGTTGAGCAGGAAGCCGGTCGCCCCGCCGATGATCGCTCCGGCCAGAGCGTCGCGCGTGTAGACCGATTTCGCGTCGACCGTCTCGACGTACAGGTAGAGCCCGAAGAGCGCCCCGAGCGCGCCGGCGATCGCCAGGTCGTAGGCCTGGCGGACGCTCGCGGCGAGGCGGCCGGGGGAGGGGCGACGCGTCGAAGGTTGCGGTTCGGCCGTCGTGCTCATCGGTCGATGATCCGCATCGAGCGGCCCCCCTCGGCGATGACGCGGGCGATGTGGCCGAAGGTCTGGACCAGCTCGCCGCCGTGGACGAAGATCGACGCGGCCTCGCCGCTGGCGAGCCGGGCGAGGTATTCGGAGTCGGCGGCGCCCATGCCGATCGCGACCACCTCGATCCCCTGCCGCTTCGCCGCCTCGGCCTGCTCGACGGCCGCCTCGGCGGCGTCGGGGAAGCCGTCGGTCAGCAGGACGATGTAACGCCTGGCGTCGTCGGCCACCAGCGCGCCGCGGGCCATCTCCAGGGCGTCGGCCAGGGCCGTGCTCCCCTCGGCCTCCAGGCGGTGGATCGCCGCGGAGAGCCGCCGGGCGTTGTTCGTCAGCCCGCATTGCATCGCGACGTGCGACGCGAACGAGATCAGGCCGACCTCCATCCTGGTGAAGTCGCAGCGGTCGAGGAACTCGCGCGCGGCGTTCTGGGCCTCGGCCAGCGGCTCGCCCATCATGCTGGAGGAGCCGTCGATCAGGAGCATGACGCGCGTCTTGCCGGCGGCGACCTCCTCCGCCGCCCGGGGAGGCTCGGCGAGCCACGACAGGTCGTCGGGGACCGGCTCCACGGTCATCTTCAGGCGATGGCCGCTGTCGCGCTGGACGGCGCGCACCTGGACCACGCCGTCGGCGTCGTAGGAGAGGCCCACGTCCACGGCCACCTCGGCGTCGGTCGCGGCGATCCCCTCGAAGGCGTACTTGCCCAGGATCGCGCAGTCCAGCGGCGCGGCGCTCTCCCCCTGGGTCAGGTAGACTTCCAGTCGCGTGTTCGCGCCTCCATGCGTCGCGTGCATGTAGGAGCGGACCTGGTCGGCCGGGATGGGGACGTTGCGGCGGATGACGACGTCGTTGACGTAGGACTTGCCGTCGGCCGAGACGGCGACCACGCCCAGGCTGTGGGACATGACGTCCACGACCCTGCGCGGCGGCGGGGCCGAGCCGAGTGTGAACGTCGGCCGGGCGTCGCCGATCTCCTCGCCGGCCTCCGTCGCGGCCTGGACCGCCGCGCCCAGCGCGACGACCTCGTCGACGTTCACGCCGGCGCGCGGCGGCTTGCCGGCCATGTCCGCGACGTACGAGCGGACCATCGGCATGCGGGTCGACCCGCCGACGAGCAGCACGCCGTCGAGCCGACGCCAGTCGAGCCCCGCCTCCGCGAGCGCCTCCTCGGTGAGCCGGCGGGTCCGGTCCATGAGCGGCGCGGTCATGGCCTCGAACTCGCCGCGGGAGATCTCGAAGGTCTTCCGATGCGTACCGAGCTGGAGCGTCACACGCGCCGAGGACCGCTCGGAGAGCGTCCACTTGGCCTGCTCGCCGCGGACCAGAACCTCGTTCAGGGCGACGGGGTCGTCCAGCGGGTCGTGGCCGGTCTCCTCGGCGAACTTCTCGGCGAGGTAGGTGGCGATGCGGTCGTCCCAGTTCTTGCCGCCGAGGTCGTGATCGCCGGCCGTGGAGAGGACGGCGACGTCGCCGGGGGAGATCCGCGCGACCGTCACGTCGAACGTGCCGCCCCCCAGGTCGTAGACGAGTACCGTCTCCTCGACGTCGGCCGAGCGGTTCAGGCCGTAGGCGAGGGCGGCGGCCGTCGGCTCGTTGATGATCCGCATCACGCGGAGCCCGGCGGCCTCTCCCGCGGCGATCGTCGCCTTGCGCTGGGCGTCGCCGAAGTAGGCCGGCACCGTGATGACGGCGCGGTCGACCACCTCGCCCATCGCGGCCTCGGCGTCCTCCTTCAGCCGCTTCAGGACCAGCGCCGAAAGGTCGGCGGCCGAGTATGTCTTGCCGTGGAACTCCAGCTGATAGAGCGGGTTCCCCATGTGGGGCTTGAAGAAGCTGGCGATCTCGGCGTCGCCCAGCCGGGCCCACTCCTTGGCCTCCTCGCCGATGGCCGGCGGGTCGGTCCCGAAGTAGATCACCGAGGGCGTGATGTTCGCCCCCTCGCGATTCGGCACGACCTCCGGCCGCCCGTAGGCGTTCCGCCGCGCCACGGCCGAATTCGTCGTCCCCAGGTCGATCCCCACGAACGCGGCCATCGGTTCAGCCCTCCCTCGGGGCGGGGATCGTCTTCAGGAGCCAGTCGCGGAATTCGCGCGTCCAGGCGGTGTCGTCGCCCATGTTGTACCGCATGAGAAACCGCGTCATCTCCGCGATGGGGGCCGAGGGGAGGACGACGCTCGCGGCGACGGGCCGATAGGCGTCGCCATCCAGCCGGAGTACCCGCAACGCCTCGCCGTCGAACCGCCAGACCTCCGGGATCTTCAGACCGGCGTGGATGCCCAGGCGGAAGGCGGAATCGCTGGTCACGTCGATCTCGACGGCGAGATCCGGCGGCGGGTCGACGTCCAGGTCGACGCGGCCCCAGTCGGCGACCCTCGCGGCGTTCGCGAGGTAATAGCACTGGTCCGGTTCGATCCCCCTCAGGACCGCCTCGCTCCGGAAGGTCGTCGACCCGGCCGCGACGATCCGGATCCCCCACTCCAGCGTCATGACGTCGATCATCCGGCCGATCAGCATCTTGTACCGTTCGTGGAGCGAGAGCGGCGTCATGAGTTCGAGCGTCCCGCGATCGTACGAGAGGCGGAGGGGCTGGTCCTTGAACAGGTCGAGGAGCGCCTCGTACTGGTCCCAGGAGACGCCCGCGAGGACGATGCGACCCTCGGCCCCGCGAGTGCCGGCCGCCGGCCTCGATCGTTCCACGGTCGTCGGCATGATCATTCCTCCGTGTTCGGCCTCAAGACACCGACAGCATCCGCAGCGCGGTGGAGCGCTCGGCGACGGCCTCGGAGTCGGAGACGGCCTCGGTCTGGAACTCGACGTCGATGGCGCCGCCGGCGGTCAGGTCGACGGCCGTGACGTTGAGACGGCCGTCGCGGGTGATGGCGAACTTCACGCGGATCGGGCTGCGCGCGGGGAGGCGTTCGGGGAGGTGAAGCGTCGCCAGGCCGACCTCCTGGCAGTCGGCCGGGTCGGGGCTGTCGCGCTCGCCGGACATCACCCGGATGTCGACGGCCGCCTGGCCCTCGGCGTCGGTGCCGAAGTCGGTCGACCGCTCGAAGGGGACCTCGCTGTTGCGCGGCAGGAGGTAGACGACGACCTCCTTGCGGTCGGCGTCGATCGCCACCACGCCCAGGCTCTTGGACAGGACGTTGACGATCTTCGTGCCGACCAGCTCGCGGACCGGGCCGGTGAGCGTGAAGCCGAGTTGGCCTTCCAGGCGGTCGAGCGCCTCGGCGACCTCGGCCTCGGAGACCTCGGACAGGTCGATCGGCCCGTTCTCCCCGTTGATCACCGCGGCCCCTTCCTCGGACCCGGCGAGGATGTCTCGCACCCCTTCCTGGAGCGACTCCTTCAGCCCGTAGAGCGCCGCGCCCTTGGCGACGGCCTCGTCGGGGTCGTAGGACTCGGGCTCGACGCCGAACTCGGCGACGACGCGGTCGCGCACCTGGGGCATGCGGGTGGCGCCGCCGACGAGGACGATCTTGTCGAACGCCTCGTGCCCCTTGGCCCGGGCGTCGTCCAGCATCTCGCGGGTCAGCTCGATCGTGCGGTCGAGGAGGTGGCGGGTGATCTCCTCGAACTTCGCGCGGTCCAGCTCGACGCGGGCCTGCTTGCCGGCGTGGGTCACGCGGAACGGGGCCTTCTCGCGCTGGGTGAGCGTCTTCTTGCCGCGCTCGGCCTGGAGCGCCAGGTCGTTGAGCACCTCGGGGTCGTCCAGCGGGTCGGACTCCTCGCCGGTCTGCTCGCGGAACTGCTCGGCCAGGTACATCACGACCGCCTCGTCCCAGAGCGCGCCGCCGAGGCGGTGGTCGCCGCCGGTGCAGACGACGCGGATGAGCCGGTCCTTGATCTCGATCATGGTGACGTCGAAGGTGCCGCCGCCGAGGTCGTAGACCAGCACCGTCTGGTCGGCCCCCTGCTCCAGCCCGTAGGCGACCGCCGCGGCGGTGGGCTCGTTGAGGATCGCCCGGACGTTCAGCCCGGCGAGCCTGCCGGCGTTGGCGGTGGCCTCGCGCTCCGGGGTGCCGAAGTACGCCGGGCAGGTGATGACGACGTCGGTGATCGGCTCCCCCAGCGCGATCTCGGCGTCGCCGACGACCTTGCGGAGGATGAACGAGGAGACGTCCTCGGCGTTGTAGGTCCGGCCCTCGTGCTCGAACACGAAGTTCGGGTCGCCCATGTGCTGCTTGACCCGCGAGACGACGCGGTGGGGCTCCACCTTGGCGGATTCCTTGGCGGTGTCGCCGACGATGACGGCGTCGCCGTCGAACAGGACGACCGACGGGGTGATCCGCTCGCTCTCCTGGTTCGGCACCACGACCGCCTTGCCGTGCTCGTCGACGTACGAGATCACGGAGTAGGTCGTCCCCAGGTCGATCCCGAAGACGCGCTTCAAACCCTCGGCCTGAGACATGGCTGCGCTCCGCGTTGGCGTCCGGGGCCGGCGACGGTCGAGGCGACCGCCCCCGCGTGATTTCGTCGTCGGCGCGCGTTTCTTCAAACGCCCAACCATTATTAGTATCGCGCCGGCGGCCGGAAAGCGCCCCGGCCGTCGGCCTGGATCTCCGGCCCGGCCCGTGCTAGAACTTGGTGGACGTTTGAATCGACACGACGCGCGGGGGAACTTGTCATGAGCACCGCCCGGCACGATCGGCGGGAATCGAGCCCGATCCCGCTGCTGGACCCGCCGTTCTGGGACGCCTACGACCCGAACTTCCCCGACAGCGACGGGCGCCCCATGGCGGACAACCAGACGCAATACAAGTGGATGGTGACCATCGCCGAGGGGCTGGACGACCTCTATCGCGATCGGCTCGACGTCCTGGTCGCCTGCGACCTCCTCTGGTACTTCGACCCGGACGACCGCCGCCGCTGCTGCGCGCCCGACGTGTTCGTGGCGTTCGGCCGACCCAAGGCGCCGCGGCACTCCTACAAGGAATGGCTGGAGGGCCACGCGCCCCAGGTCGTCTTCGAGATCCACTCGCCCAGCAACACCCCGGCGGAGATGGGCCGCAAGCTCCGGCTGTACGACGGGCGCGGCGTCGAGGAGTATTACTACTACTTCCCCGAGGAGGCGGCGGGCCAGTTCGACGGCTGGCGGCGCGGCCCCGGCGGCCTGGAGCCGATCGCCTCGACCGACGGCTGGACCAGCCCGCGGCTGGGCGTGACGTTCGAGGCGCCGCCGGTCGACAACGCCCTGGTCCTGCGTCGGCCCGACGGCGAGGCGTTCCAGCACGTCCAGGACATCATGAAGGACCGCCGCGCGATGCGCCGGCTCGCCCGGGTCGAGCGCCGGCGGCGCAGGGCGGAACAGGGACTCCGCGAGGAGGCCGAGAGCCGACGCGCGGAATCCGAGCGTTTGGCGCGGGACGAGCGGCTCCGCCGCGAGGAGTCCGACCGGCTCCGCGAGGAGTCCGACCGGCTCCGCGAGGAGGCCGTCCGCGCCGCCGACGACGAGCGCCGCCGTCGCGAGGCGGCCGAGGCCGAGGCCCGCCGGGCGCGGGATCGGGCCGAGCGGATGGCCGCCAGACTTCGCGAGATGGGGCTGGAGGAGGACTGACCCCCGGGCGCATGCCTCTGGACGATCGGGCCGGGAATCCCTAACCTAGAGCCTGTTCCGGTTGTGAGTCCTTGCTTGTGCGCCTTGTTTGGCGTGTGGGTGGGCTCGGAGACTCGTCGGTGGTGGGTGCTCAGACGGTTTCGGGCGACGGGTCCACATCAAGACGATAGGGCGAATTCGTCCATGCATAAAGGCATCGGTGTCAGCCCTGGCGTGGTGGTGGGGGTCGCGTATCGCGTCGAGTCCGTGCTCGGCTCCGGCGAGCCCCGGACGCTGGACGACCCGGCCCGGGTGCCGGCCGAGGTGGCCCGGTTCGACCGGGCGGTGGAGGAGGCGACGGCCGAGCTGGAGACGTTCATCGAGCGGGTGGCGCTCGAACTGGGGGCGTCCGCGGCCGAGATCTTCAAGTCGCACCTCCAGATCGTCAGGGACCCCGAGCTGACGGCGAAGGTCCACGCGGCCATCGAGACGCGGCGGCTGACCGCGCTCTCGGCGCTCCAGGACGTGATGAACGCCTACGCGGCCCAGTTCGCCCGCATCGACCACGAATACTTCCGCGAGCGCGTCACCGACGTCCGCGACGTCATGACCCGGATCGGCTCCCACCTGACCCGCGAGCCCGAGGCGACCGGGTGCGACGACTGCGTCACCGACTCCCGCCACGGCGAGGAAGAGCCGGTGATCCTGGTGGCGCACGAGATCCTCCCCAGCCAGGCGATGAGCCTGGGGGACCTGCCGATCGCCGGGATCGTCACCGAGATCGGCGGCTCCACCAGCCACGCCGCCATCCTCGCCCGCAGCCGCGGCATCCCGGCCGTCTCCGGCGTCGAGGGGGTGATGGAGAACGTCGCGGCCGGCGACCTCATGATCGTCGACGGCCGCGAGGGGCTCGTCATCGTCCGCCCCGACCGCGAGGCCACCGCCGCGTATCGCAAGGTCCAGCGCGAGTTCTTCCACTACAAGGACAGCCTGATCGCCAACCGCGACCAGCCCGCGGTGAGCTGCGACGGCACCCGGGTCGAGCTGCTGGCGAACATCAACAACCTCTCCGACGCCCAGGCCGCCGAGTCCGTCGGCGCCACCGGCGTCGGGCTGTTCCGCACCGAATACCTCTTCCTCACCCACCACGACGTCCCGGGCGAGGAGGAGCAGTACGAGTATTACCGCCAGATCGTCCAGAACTCCCCCGGCAAGTCGGCCGTCATCCGCACGCTGGACCTCGGCGGCGACAAGACCGTCCCGTACCTCGGCCGGCGCAACGAGCCGAACCCGTTCATGGGATGGCGCTCGATCCGCATCTTCTTCGAGAACCCCAAGCTCCTCGTCACCCAGATCCGCGCCATCCTCCGCGCGGGGAGGCATGGCAAGATCTCCATGCTCTTCCCCATGATCACCACGGTGGAGGAGCTGCTGAAGCTCAACCAGATGGTCAAGGAGGCCAAGGCGAACCTCCGGCGCGAGGGGGTGCCGTTCGCCGAGGACGTCAAGACCGGCGTGATGGTCGAGGTCCCCGCCGCGGCCGTCTGCATCGACGCCCTGCTGCGCCACACGGATTTCATCTCGATCGGCTCCAACGACCTGATCCAGTACCTCGTCGCCGCCGACCGCGACAACCCCAAGGTGGCCCACCTCTGCGAGCCCCTGAGCCCCTCCATCTTCCGCGTCATCCACATGGTGCTGGAGGCCTGCCAGCGCACGGGGACCCCCGTGACCGTCTGCGGCGAGATGGCCGGCCAGGCGCGCGCGGCCCTGGTCCTCTTCGGCATGGGGCTGCGGCGATTCAGCATGAGCCCGGCCTTCATCCCCCAGGTGAAGGCCCTGCTCGCCTCCGTGACCACCGCCCAGGCCGAGCGGTTCGCCCATCACGTCCTGCAGCTCTCCTCCAGCGAGGAGATCCGGGAGTACCTGTCCGACCGGCTTCGCGAGGTCTCCAGCATGCTGGAGGCGATCGACTACGCCTGACCCGCCCCCTCGCGCCAGCCCAGGGCCCGGGCGATGGCGAAGCAGGCGATCGGCGCGAGGTTGATCAGCGGCAGGGCGAGCGACCCGCGATAGCCGATCGCCAGGAAGAACGCCGCCGTCGTCGCGACGGTCGCGATCGCCCCCGGCCCCTCCCGGAAGATCATCGTCGCCAGGCCGAGGAGCATCGCCAGGTGGAGCGCCTGCGCGAACCACGTCGCCGGCGGCGGCCAGCCGGCCTCCGGGGCGATGAACCATTCGCCGAGGTGCTCGACGAAGAAGACCCCCCAGAACGCGAACAGCAGGGCCGCCAGCCCCTTCCCGAGCCAGACGAACCCCCAAGCCTCATCGCCCGTCGTCGCGCGCATGGCCGGCCTCCCGAGTTCGGCGATTCCCTCCGCCTTCCCCGATCACCCATGGTCGAATCGCCGCCGCGCGTGCCACCCCGCGCCCCTTGAGCCGCCCCGGCCTCCGTGCTACAACGTCGGACGGATGTCGTCGCGGGTTCGCGACGGCCGATTACGCCGGAGGAACCCCCCCGATGCGCGTCGCCCTCGTCCTCTCCGTCGCCCTGCTGGGCCTCGCCGTCACGATCGCCGCCCCCGCCCGCGACGCCCGGCCCGCCCGCGTCTTCGAGCTGCGGACGTATCACACCCCGGACGGCAAGCTCGTCGACCTCCACAAGCGGTTCCGCGACCACACGTGCGCCCTGCTGACGAAGCACGGCGCGGAGCTGGTCGGCTTCTGGACCCCGACCGACGAGAAGGACGGCAAGGATCGGACGCTCGTCTACCTCGTCGCGTACCCCAGCCGCGAGGCCGCCACGGCGACCTGGCAGGCCTTCCGCGACGACCCCGAATGGAAGCGCGCCAAGGCCGAGAGCGAGGTCGACGGCCCTCTGACCGAGAAGGTCGAATCCGTTTACCTCGAACCGACCGACTACAGCGCGATGAGGTGACAGGCAGGGGCCCCGATCGGAGGCTCGTCATGTCCGACCCCGGGTCGCCGCCGATCCGCCGCTTCCCCGAACTCCCCGCGCTGGCGATCGCCGCGTGGGCGACGTGGCTGGGATGGCTGGGACTCATGCTCGCGATGACGGCCGCGGGGCCGTGGCACCCTCACTTCTTCCCGGCGACGGCCACGCTCGGCCTCTTCCTCGTCGCCTGGCTGGCGGTCGTCATCGGCGGTATCTGGCGGCTGGCCCGGGGGCCGGATCGGCCCCGCGCGGCGACGTGGCTCCTGCTGGGCGTCGCGCCAGGGCTGATCTTCGCGGCCCACGGCATGTACGGGCTGCGGCTCAACGCCAGCCGGCTCCTCGTGCTGGACGCGGCGATCAGGCCGCTGGTCCCGCTGGGCGCGTCGCTCATGGACCTGGAGGCCCGCCTGCGCTACCCGGAATGGACCGAGGGGGCGACCGTCGTCATGATCGCCGAGCCCTCGCCAATCGCGAGGGATCAGGTGGCCGCGATGGACGAGCACGTCCGGGCTCTCCGCGCCCGGCTCGGCGGCCGATCGAGCGGGCGGAAGATCCACTGGGTCCGCGGCCCGCTGCTGGGGGCCGACGGCCGCGCCGCGCTCGGGATCGGCATGGGGAGCCGCGCCGGCGAGGCCGGCGCGGAGGACGACCCGCTCGCCCACGTCGACCGCCACGAGGTCGCGCATTGCGTCCTGAACGACTTCGTCCCCGCCCTGACAATCGACCCCCCCGCGCTGCTCATCGAAGGCTGGGCCGAGGCCAATGCCGGCCGGTCGCGCGGGGACGTCCGGCGTCAGGTCTGGAGGATGCGGGAGGATGGCGAGGAGCGGTCGCTCCGGTCGCTCGTCGGCCCCGCCTGGTATCACGCCCACGCCGGCGCCGTCTATCCGCAAGGGGCGATCCTGGTCGACCACATCCTCGACGCCCACGGCCCCGAGAAGTTCCTGGAACTCTACCGGACGTGCCGGCCCGCGACCTTCGAGGCCGACTGCCGCCGCGTGCTGGGCGTGGGGCTCGACGAACTCGACGCCGCCTGTCGCGCCGAGGTCGACCGCGCGGCGCCGTCGGAGCCGGACCTCGTCGCGGCCCTCGCCGCGCTGGAACCGGGCCCGGACGTCGACGCGGCGGCGTGGGCATCGTTCGTCGGCGAGTTCCTCGCCGGGGCCGAGCGATCGAACCGGGCCCACGACCAGGCCCGCGTGGCCTCGGAGATGGAGTGGTCGGCGAGGCATCCGACGGAGGGCCCCGCGCGGGGGAAGGTCCGGTGGACCTATCTGCATTCAGAGCCGTTCCACGCCGTCGTGGTCGAGGAGTCGGGGACCAAGGAGGGGGACGTCTGGTCGACTCCCCCGGGGCCGTCGCGGTGGTCCGCCTGGTCCGCCACGCCCGGGCGATCGTTCCGCGCGACTCGCGAGGCGCCCGGGGAACCCTGGGTGCTCGATGAATATCGCGACGCCACGGCCGAGGCCGCGTACAGCCGCGCCCGCGCCGAGGCCGAGCGCCACGGCCCCCCCGACCCGACGCCGGGGGTGAGCGTCCTTCAAAGGACCCAGCGTCCCGACTTCGCGGCGAGGCTGAGCGTGACGGAGCTTGTGACGTCCCCGGGGCCCGGCGGGCGCCGCGCGCGGCTCCGCCTGGAGTACGAAGCCGTCGGCGAGCCCGAGGCCCCGGAATCGTTCGAGTGCGTGTTCGACGCCGACCGCGGCATGGCGGCGCTCTCGGAAGTCTGTCGCTTCAAGGACGGCGGCGAGACGAAGACCAGCTACCGCCATGATGACGGCGACCCTCCCCTGCTCCGCTCATGGAGGCTGACCGCCGTCGGGCCGGGCCGGAACGATCGGGTCGTCGACTGGAGCGTGATCGATCGACGGCTCGGCCCAATCCCGGAGGAGGCGTTCGCGCCGGAGGCCCTTCTCGACGGCCCCGTCGTCGCGAGCACGTCGTCGGACGCGCCGTGGACCGACCCGGAGACCTTCGCCGACTGGTATCCCGCGCCGCTTGCGGCCGGGGTCGCGGCGGCCCTGGCCGGTACGGCGCTCGGCCTCCTCGGGGGATTCCGCCGACCGGGGGCGTGCCCGAGTCCTGGACGGACGGAGGCCGCGTGATCCGACATGAGACGTGAGATCGGCCGACGGGTCGCGTCCGGAGAATAATCGAGATTCCTGAAATCCCGCCGCGACCGCCGCCGACCATGCAGGCGTTCGATGACTGTGCTCCTTGACATCCCGGAAGCAGATGAGCCCCAGGGGGCCCGGGCGATCGCATGCTGTCTCCCGGATCCTCCCCCGCCGGCCTGACGGCCCGACATCGTTTCGTCGACGGCTCCATGGACGCGCTCCCCCTTCTCCCCTGGTGGTGCTCTGTCGAAAACCCCGGGGAGGGCGACGACACGCCTCCCTTCTCCCCTCGCGGGAGAAGGTGCCCCGGAGGGGCGGATGAGGGGGCGCGTGACCGGATGCTCTCTCGACGCCCCCCTCATCCGGCCTTCGGCCATCTTCTCCCGCGAGGGGAGAAGGGAGGCGTGTTCGCGCGGCCGTCGCGGAAAAAGTGTCGGGCCGCCAGTCCCCCGGGAGAGGGCCGCCGCGCCAGAGGCGGGCGTGGATCGACGCCGCATGGAGATACCGCCGGGCGCGTGTCGTGAGCCACCGCGAACCCCGAAACCCGACGACCCCCGTCCGGCCCTCCGGGCACATTCTCCCGACGGGCGAAGGGACGCGCGTTTCACGCTGGCTGGGCGAGAAAACCACTTCGAACACGACGAACGAAGCCAACTCGATTCCGACGCATATGCTTGGTCCGCTTGATCTTGAATGCGTCATCACGAGAGGCGCGGCGCGCGAACGAACCCAACTCCGCGCGGCATCCTCCGCCCTCGCGATCGTCGCGTCGGACAGGGTCGATCGGCGTCGGCCGTCGGGACGTGCCGCGCGATCCCGGAGGCTGGTCCGTCGCGGGATTCGCGGGTGGGCCGCCGAAATCGAAAGGCATGCCCCCGATCGGTGCTGAGTTGAACCCGGAGCGGGTCGATGATAGGCTTGGGTGGTCCGGTGCCCACGCCGCGACGCGCGGCCAGGCGACCCGGATCGAGGCCCTCGCGGGCCCTCGCTCGCCACCACGGAGCGCCGGGATCGAGGCGACGCCGACAGTCGCCGCGGACCCATGGTCGCGCCCGCAAGCGGCCCCCCCCCACGACGCCGTCACAGGGGAGGAGGCCCACCGCGCCCGAATCGATGGCCGTCGTCATGAGGACGACCGGCCGTCCCGAGGGCCTTTCGAGCCAGAAGGCCGGAATCGAACGATGGCCAAACGTCCCAGCGTGCAGGAGATTCTGGAAGCCGCCCGACGCGGGACCTCCATCCCCGCCCAGGGCGAGCCCCCCGCGCCGGCGGCATCGGCGCCCCCGACCCCGCCGGCCTCGACCCAGCCGACGCCGACCCCGGGGCCCGACGGACCCCGGCCGCGGCTGTCGCTCCAGGAGAAGCTGGATAAGGCCGAGGCCGAGCGCGCAGCCCGCGTCGCCGCCCGGGAGGCCGGCGCGGCCCCCGCGGAGGCGACGGAGTCCGGCAAGCCCTCGATCCGCGAGAAGCTCGAACTC
The DNA here is from genome assembly GCF_037189885.1 of Paludisphaera sp. Classification (NCBI taxonomy): domain Bacteria; kingdom Pseudomonadati; phylum Planctomycetota; class Planctomycetia; order Isosphaerales; family Isosphaeraceae; genus Paludisphaera; species Paludisphaera sp. The sequence continues at coordinate 78,377 of NZ_JBBCIR010000023.1, read as the reverse complement.
GCCCGCGCCGCCCACCCGATCCGGGACGTCGCCCCCCGCGAGGCCGAGTCGAAGGCCGAGGAGGCGGAGGACGCCCCCCCCGCGCCGGCCGCCCCATCGAAGGCGATGTCGCTCAAGGATAAGCTGGCCGCCGCCCGCGCCGGCGGGCCCGTCGCCGCGAAGCCGGACGCCCCCGCCGAGACGCCGGCCGCCCCCGGGCCGAAGAAGGCGTTGTCATTGGCGGAGAAGTTGGCCGCGGCCCGCGCCGGGGGGGCCGTGGCGAAGGAGCCCCCCGCGTCGACCGAAGCCCCGGCCTCCCCCGACGCCGACGCCCCGAAGAAGGCGCTGTCGCTGGCGGAGAAGCTGGCCGCCGCGCGGGGGACCGCCCCGAAGCCGTCGGGGCCGAAGGCCGAGGCGGCCGCGGCCGCCGATCGCGAGCCGCCGTCGGCCGAGGTCGCCGGCACGAGGGAGGTCGCCGAGGCCCTCCGCGACGCCGGCGCCCGGAAGGCCCAGGAGGCCGCCGGCCGGCCGTCGGGCCCCGCGCCCGCCGGGCCACGCGCCCCGTACTCGCCCGAGTCGCGGCCGGAGCCGGCGGCGATCGAGACCCCGCCGGGGTCGCGACTCCAGCTCGACCGTCGCGGGCTCCTGGTCTTCGTGTCGTGGACCTTCATCGCCTGGACGGCGCTGGCCGCGGCGCTCGCGATGTTGTCGTGGATGATGGTCCGCTTCCTGTTCCCCAACGCCGAGGCCGAGCCCCCCAGCACCGTGAAGGTGGGCCGCCCCCTGGACTACGAGCCGGGCGAGGTCAGCGAGCGGTTCAAGGACCGTTGGGGCTTCTGGGTGGTCCGCGACGTGGACGACCAGGGCCGCGACGTCATCTACGCGCTCCAGACCTACTGCACCCACCTGGGCTGCCCGCCGACCTGGCTGGCCGGCGAGCGGAAGTTCAAGTGCCCCTGCCACGGCAGCGGGTTTTACAAGGACGGCGTCAACTTCGAGGGGCCCGCCCCACGCCCCCTCGAACGCTACAAGATCGGCCTCGCCGACGACGGGCAGATCGTCGTCGACAAGGCCCAGACGTTCCGCAAGGATCTCGACCAGTGGTCGGACCCGGACAGCTACCTGGCCGTCTGACGGCCCCGCCCGCCCGGCTCGACCACGCCCCGCCTCCCCCCCTCCCCCCGAGGCGCCCATGTCGCTCCGCGACCGCATCGCCGGCTCTCAGGTCTGGAAGAGCGTCTTCCGCCACGGCCCGCCGACCGACCGTCGGAACCGGACCCAGGCGATCCTCTCCAACCTGTACCTGCACATGCACCCGGTCAGCGTGCGGAAGCAGGGCCTGGCGCTGAGCTACACCTGGTGCATGGGGGGGGCGACCTTCTTCCTGTTCCTGGTCGAGGTCGTCACCGGCGTCCTCCTGATGTTCTACTACCGGCCGACGCTGGAGCACGCCTACAACGACGTGCTGGCCCTGCGCGACGTCGCCACGCTGGGCGTCCTGCGCGAGCTGCACCGGTGGGCGGCGCACGCGATGGTCATCGCGGTGATGCTGCACATGTACCGCGTGTTCCTGACCGGCAGCTACAAGCCCCCGCGCGAGTTCAACTGGGTCGTCGGCGTGCTGCTGCTGGTCCTCACGCTGTTGCTGTCGTTCACCGGCTACCTCCTGCCGTGGGACCAGCTCGCGGTGTGGGCGATCACGGTGGGCTCGAACATGGCGCGGGCGACGCCGATCCTGGGCCTGGAGGGCCCGGGGGCCGACCTGCTGACCCTGGGCGACGGCGTGAGGCTCATCACCCCCGGCTCCGACGCGATGTACGTCATGCTGGGGGGGCGGAGCGTCGGCGAGGCCGCCCTCAATCGGTTCTACGTCCTGCACTGCGTGGCGATCCCCCTGGCCGCGTCGCTGCTGATCATGGTCCACTTCTGGCGCGTCCGGAAGGACGGGGGGATCAGCGGCCCCCTGTGACCTGGGGCCCGTCGCGAGTCGCGAGCCATGACGCCCCAAGACGTCAACCCCGACGTACTCTCCGGCCTCGCCTGGTACTTCCTCCTGGCGTCGGGCCTCAACGCCGCCGCCGCCGCGCATGTCGCCCACGGGCGGATGGTCGCGGAGGGCGCCGACGTCGCCGGCCTCGCCCCCCAGACCCGGCGCTTCCCCGATTGGTTGCGCGCGGCCCTGGCCGTCCTGTATGGCGCCGCGATCGTCGCCCTGCCGCTCCGGGGCTGGCTCCCCGGCGGGACGATGCTGGGCTACCTGCTGGCCGCGTCGGGGAACGTCCTCCTGGCGCTGACGGCCGCGGCCGACGCGGCGCGCTTCGCCGAGCGGCGCCCCGCCGACGCGGCGCCTTCGCTGGACGACCACCTCCCGGCGGTCGGGCTGGGGGGGCCGATTAACCGGACGCTCTGGACGGTGGTCTGGGGGCTCGTCGCGGTCGTCTTCCAGGTGATGGGGCTGACGTACCTCCTCGCCGCCCCGCTGGTCCTGCCGACGCCCGTCCGCGCGTGGGTCGACGCCCTCTCCGGGCCGACGACCTTCTTCCTCGGCTCGGCGCTCCTGTTCGCGGCGGCCCTGGTCTTCCGGCGCGCGTTCGCAAACGGCTTGGTCGCGTTCGGGGCCGTGAACCTCTCGATCCTGGCGTTCGGCCTGAGCCTCGCCGACGTCGACTTCCGCCAGATCGTCGTCAAGCCCGACAACGTGCCGATCGTCGGCCTGATCGTCCTGGTCGCCGGCTTCACCTGGCTGGCCCTGCGTCGGGCCGTCATCAACGACGCCCGCCGCGCCCGGGGGATGCCGGTCCTGGAGCAGCTGGAGATGGAGCGGGTCCTCTCGTGGCCCGACCTGGTCTATCCCCAGCTGATCTGCGCCGTGGGGCTGACGCTCTTCCTGATCGTCTGGGCGGTGGCCCTCCCCGCGCCGCTGGAGCAGCCGGCGAAGGCCACCGAGGCGCCGAACCCGTCGAAGGCGCCTTGGTACTTCCTCGGCCTCCAGGAGATGCTCGTCTACTTCGACCCGTGGCTGGCCGGCGTGGCGATCCCGGTGCTCATCATCGTGGGCCTCTGCGCCATCCCGTACATCGACGCGAACAAGGAGGGCGTGGGCTACTACACGGTGGCCGACCGGCCGTTCGCGATGGTCGCGTTCCTGTTCGGCTTCCTCGTCCTCTGGGTCGTGCTGATCGTCCTGGGGACGTTCCTCCGCGGGCCGAACTGGAACTTCTTCGGCCCCTACGAGCGCTGGGATCCGCACAAGGTGGTGCCTCTGAACAACGTCGACCTCTCCGACCTGGTGTGGATTCGCGCCCTGGGGCGCGCGAAGCCCTCCTGGACGCTGATCCGCGAGCTGCCCGGCCTGACGCTCCTGGCCCTGTACCTGGTCGTCCTGCCGGTCATCCTCCTGCGCACGCTGTTCAAGGAGTACGTCGCGAAGGCCGGGACCGCCCGCGCGGCCGTCGCGGTGGTGTTGCTGCTCCTGATGGCGGGGCTGCCGCTGAAGATGATCCTGCGATGGACGCTGAACCTGAAGTACGTCGTCGCGATACCTGGCTTCAATATCTGACCATGGGACGAGCGTGCCGTGACGCCGTCTAGAGGACCGTCGCCATGCAGGCCTCCGAACAGACGTATCGCGACCAATCGACGCTGCACCGCATCTTCGCGATCGCGTCGGTGGGGATGCTGGCGGCGGTAGTCTGGATGATCGCGGTCGACCACGACCGGCCGTGGAAGCGGGTCCAGCGCGACTTCCAGGAGATCGAGGCCGCCAAGCTCCGCGCCGCCGAGGCGCGGGCCCTCGCCGATCGCTCCGAGGAGACCAGGGCCGCCATCGCCGACATCGACGCGCGGATCCTGGCCGCCAGGGAGGAGGCGGGCCGCCGCGGCGACGAGCTGAGGGCGATCGACGCCGAGCTGTCGGTCCTGGCCGGCGCCGCCGAGCGCGTCGACACCGCCCGTCGCTTCAAGCGGGCCGAGGTCGACGGCCTGCGCACCGAGTACGACGCCCTCGTGGCGGCGGGCCGCGCCCACCGCGCCCGCGAGTTCCTCGACGGCCCGGTCGCCGAGGCCGAGCATCGGCTGGCCGAGCTGGACGTCGAGGACCAGCGGGCCCGCGCCGCGCTGAAGGCGAAGCAGGCCGAGCGCGAGACGCTCCTCGGCGGCGTGGAGGCGTTGGAGCGAGACCGGGACCGGCTCACCCGCGAGGCCGACCGGATCCGCCGCGTGCTCGAGCGGAAGGAGGCCCGCGAGACCGGCCTCGCCGCCTGGATCCGCGGCCTGCCGGGGCTGGACATGGCCGCGCCGCCGACCAAGATCGACCAGATCACGCTCCCGGACCTCACCATCAGCTACAACTTCAAGGACGTGCCCCGTCGCGACCGCTGCGCCACCTGCCATCGGGGGATCGACCGGCCCGGATATGACGTCGACGCCGAGGGGAACCCGACCCCCGCGGTCTTCGCCTCGCACCCCCGACTGACCGACGGCGCCACGGCCGTCGACCCCCACGGCAAGGTCGCGCCGGCCGGGCTGTTCCTGGACTCCAACGGCCCCCACCCGATCAACGACTACGGCTGCACCATCTGTCACGGCGGCCAGGGCTCGGGCGTCGATTTCGTCCACGCCTCCCACACCCCGGACTCCGTCGCCGACGCCTCCCGCTGGCGGTCCGAGCACGCCTGGGAGCCGGTCGAGCACTGGGACCATCCCATGCTCCCGGCGCGGTTCGCGGAGTCGAGCTGCCTGAAGTGCCATTGGGACGTGACCGACGTCCCCCAGGCCGAGAAGCTCCAGGCGGGGAGGGCGCGCATCGCCCGCCACGGCTGCTTCGGCTGCCACGAGATCGGCGGCGGCGACTCACCCGCCCCCAGCTTCGCCGACGAGCCCCGCGTCGGCCCCAGCCTCCGCGAGGTCGGCGGCAAGGTCTCCCCGGACTGGCTGTTCCGCTGGATCAAGGACCCCTTCGCCTTCCGCCCCGATACCCACATGCCGCGCTATTTCGGCATCGACGACGACCAGCCGGGCGACGCCGCGCGGGCCGACGCCGAGGTCCACGCCGTCGTCCGCTACCTGATGGAGAAGTCCCGCCCCGCCCCCCGCGCGTCCGAGCCCCCGGAGGAGCCCGACGCCGACCGCGGCAAGGAGACGTTCCTGGCCCGCGGATGCCTCGCCTGCCACCAGCATCGGCCGTATCCGTCGAGCGACCCCTCGTACCAGGTCGACCCCGACGACACCTTCGACCCCTCCGTCTTCCCCGAGTCGGCCCGGCCGTTCGCGAAGGCCGACCTGGGGCCGAACCTGGTGAACGTGGCGGCCAAGTTCGCGGACGACGAGTCGGGCCGTGCCTGGCTGGCGAGCTGGATCAAGAACCCCGGCGCGCACGACCAGGACAGCCGGATGCCCGACCTCCAGCTCAGCGACCAGGAGGCGGCCGACGTCGCCGCCTGGCTCATGTCCGTGCCCGGCGGCTGGCCCGCGAAGGTCGACGCCCCCCCCGTCGACTCGCCCCCCGTCCGCGACGCCCTCGACGAGCTGGTGCGCCTCTACGTCAGGAAGGGGGGATACAAGGACGGCTCCGGGATCGTCCCCGTCGCCCCCGGCGAGGTCGAGTCGTTCGTCGCCGGCCTCCCCGCCGACGACAAGCTGATGTACCTGGGGGAGAAGACCATCGCCCGCCTCGGCTGCTTCGGCTGCCACGACGTCCCCGGCTTCGAAGGCGCCAAGCCGATCGGCCCGGCGCTCTCCGACTGGGGCTCCAAGAGCCTCGCCCAGCTCGACTTCGGCCACGTCTCCTCCGCCATCGCCGACACGCCCCCCGACGCCGCCGGCGCGCGCGACGGGGTCGACCCGTTCTACCGCGACCAGATCGACCGCGGCACGCGCGTCGGCTTCCTCTACCAGAAGCTCCACCGCCCCCGGAGCTTCGACCACATGAAGCGCGACCCGCTCTACAAGAGCCGCGACGACCGCCTGCGCATGCCCCAGTTCTCCTGGGCCGACGACCCGAAGGCCGTGGAGGAGGTGATGACCTTCGTCCTCGGCCTGACCGGCGAGCGCGTCCACCCGCGCTACGTCGCCCGGACGCACTACGACGACGCCGCCATCGCCCGCGCCGAGGGGGCCAAGATCCTCGAACGCTACCAGTGCGCCGGCTGCCACGTCATGCGCATGCCCCGGTTCACGATCCCCGCCGGGACCACCGTGGCCGACGCCCTGCCCGCCTTCGCGTCCAACCTCCGCGGCTCCTACAACGCCCGCTCCGCCGACTTCCCAGCCGCCCCGCACGCCCCGCCGACGTTCGACCCGGACCTCAAGCTGGGGGGCGACGTCGAGGAGGTTCTAAAGCTCGGCCCCGACGACGGCTCCGCCGTGACCATCGAGGGGATGCCGACGGCCGAGTTCGACGACGAGGTCTCCGTCCAGCTCTGGCAGCCCGTCGTCATCCGGGGATACCGGTTCGACGTGGGCGACGTGCTGACGCTCGACAGGACCATGGTGAAGGCCGAGCCCGCCGTCGGCGGCGGGTTCGCCTGGCTCTACGCGGCCTATCAGGCGGAGGAGGAAGGCAGGCCCTATGAGTCCTACTGGAACCGACTCCCCCCGCCGCTGATCCGCCAGGGGATGAAGGTGCAGACGCCCTGGATGTCGCTGTACCTGAAGGACCCCTACGCGATCCGCCCCGCGGCGCAATTGCGGATGCCGCGCTACCACTACCAGCGCGTGGGCAAGGAGACGGACGCCCTGGCCGACTACTTCGCGGCGCTCGACGGCGTGGAGTTCCCCTACCAGACCATCCCCAGCCAGCTCCAGGGGCACCTGGCCGAGCGCGAGAGGGTCCACCCGAACTACCTGAACACGGGCTTCGGCATGATGGCGACGAAGGGCTCGGTCTGCACCCAGTGCCACGCCGTCGGCCCGTTCAGGCCCGACGGCGGCCCCGACCAGGTCAACGGGCCGGACCTCCGCCAGGTCGCCAACCGCCTCCGGCCGGACTTCCTGGAACGCTGGCTGGCCAACCCCCGCCGGCTGCTCCCGTACACCGGGATGCCGCAGAGCGTCGCCCCGCGGGGCCCCTCGCAGATGCCCGTGCCGCCGTCCTTCGAAGGCCAGCCGCTGGAGATGATCCGCGCCATGCGCGACGCGCTGCTGAACTATTCGAGGGCCGTCGAGCACCGGCTGATCGAGGCGGCGGCCGAGGCCGAGGCCGCCGGCGAGGCGGCCGGCGCGGGCTCCGACCCCCCGCCTTGATCGTCGGGGGGGCCTCCGGCCGATAATGAGAGAATCCCACGGAGGCCCGACGATGGTGAAGGACGACCTGAGGCGCGAGGCCGAGGCGCTGCGCGTCGAGATCGAGCGGCACAACCGCCTCTATTACCTGGAGGCGGCGCCGGAGATCAGCGACCGCGAGTACGACCGGCTCCTGGATCGGCTGAAGCGGATCGAGGCCGATCACCCCGAGCTGGCCGACGACGACAGCCCGACCCGCCGCGTCGGCGGCGCGCCGCTGGCCCAGTTCGCCACGGTCGTCCACGCCGTCCCCATGCTCTCGATCGACAACACCTACAACCACGACGAGATCCGCGAGTGGGACGCGCGCGTCCGGCGCGGGCTCAACGCCGGCGAGCCGGTCGGCTACCTCGTCGAGCTGAAGGTCGACGGCGTGGCGGTCTCGCTGCGGTACGAGGGGGGCCGGCTGGTCCTCGGCGCCACCCGCGGCGACGGCGAGCGCGGCGACGACGTCACCGCCAACCTCCGCACGGTCCGCGAGATCCCCCTGACCCTCCGCGGCGACGCCCCCGAGATCCTGGAGATCCGCGGCGAGGTCTACATGACCAACGCCGAACTGGCCCGCCTCAACGAGATCCGCCAGGCGGCCGGCGAGAAGCCGTTCGAGAACCCCCGCAACTCCACCGCCGGCTCGCTCAAGCTGCTGGACTCCCGCCTCTGCGCCCAGCGCCGGCTGCGGTTCGTCGGCCACGGCCTGGGGGAGGTCCGCGGCCTGGACGATTCGTCGTTCCACGAGGTCTACGGGAAGCTCAAGGCCCTGGGGCTCCCGGTCAGCCCCCACATCGCGCGCTTCGACGCCATCGACGGCGTGATCGAGTACGCCCGCGAGTGGGAGACCCGCCGCAACACGCTGGACTTCCAGACCGACGGCCTGGTCGTGAAGGTGGACGACCGCGGCCAGCGGGCGCGGCTGGGGCACACCAGCAAGTCGCCGCGGTGGTGCATCGCGTTCAAGTACGAGGCCGAGCAGGCCGTCACCAGGATCACGAAGATCACCGTCCAGGTGGGCAAGACCGGCAAGCTGACCCCGGTGGCCGACCTGGAGCCCGTCCGGCTGGCCGGCACGACCGTCAAGCGCGCCACGCTGCACAACGCCGACGAGATCCGCCGCAAGGACGTGCGCGAGGGGGACACCGTCGTCGTCCAGAAGGCCGGCGAGATCATCCCGCAGGTCGTCCGCGTCGAGAAGGAGGCCCGCGACGGCTCGGAGGTCGAATTCGTCTTCCCCGACCATTGCCCGAGCTGCGAGGCGCCCGTCGTCCGCGACCCCGGCGAGGTCGACTACCGCTGCTCCAACCGCCCCTCCGCCTGCTCGTCCCAGCTCGAACGTCGGCTGCGGCAGTACGCCCACCGCGACGCGCTGGACATCGAGGGGCTGGGGGACAAGCTCGTCGACCAGCTCGTGAGGACCGGCCTGGTGCGCAGCATCCCGGACCTGTACCGGCTGGACGTCCCCACGCTCGCCGCGCTGGAGCGGATGGGGACGAAGTCGGCCGAGAACCTCACGGCGGCGGTCGCGGCCAGCAAGACGAAGACGCTCGACCGCCTGATCACCGGCCTGGCGATCCGCCACGTCGGCGTCCGCACGTCCGAGGTCCTCGCCGAGCGTTTCCCGACCCTGGAAGCCCTTCGCGCCGCGTCGCTCGCGGAACTGGAGGCCGTCCCGGAAGTCGGCGCCGTCGTCGCGGCGAGCGTCCACGAGTTCTTCCAGGACCCCGACCACCAACGGCTGATGGACGAGCTGATCGCCCTGGGGGTCGACCCGCGGCCGTACCAGCCGATCGCCGCCACGTCGACCGAGCTGCCGTTCCTGGGCAAGACGTTCGTCCTCACCGGCACCCTGCCGAAGCGGACCCGCCCGGAGACCGAGGCGATCATCAAGGGCCTGGGGGGCAAGGTGACGGGCTCCGTCTCCAAGTCCACCAGCTACGTCCTCGCCGGCGCCGACCCGGGGAGCAAGCTGGAGAAGGCCAAAAATCTGGGCGTCACGACCCTGGACGAAGGGGAATTCGAAAAGCTCGCCGGCATCTCCTGACTCGGTGCCCCGAACGCGCGACCGCCCTACGAGCCCACCGTGGACGTGGCTCGGTGCCCCGACCAACCTGGCCGAGTGGCGTCCTCGCGGGATCGCGAGGGAATCGAGCTCCACGGTGGGTTTTCGGAAAATAGCATTTATTGCGTGTTGATTGATCGGGTCGGTTGATATTGTTGTTGACCAGGCCGGCCCGACGTGGCGGCGGGCTCGATGGGCCGTTCATGCCCACCCCGCGAGCCGGGAACTTCGGCGGGATGTCGCGCTTTCAAGTCGTACGTCCAATCACCAGGAGCCACCCCATGTTTCGCACGTCCCACGCGAGGCGCTCACGCTCGTTCCGCCCCGGCGCCCAGGGCGACATGCGCCTGGAATCCATTCGGCTGCTCACCACCCCCACCGCTCAATTGCAGACGACGATCACGAACGACCCGCCAGGTAATCCAACCCCCATCCCGTACGACAACGACGACCTTGAGGACGCGCCCGCGACCGGCCCGGGGAACACCCCGGCGCCTTAATCGCCGTAACGGGGGCCGTCGACGACGTCGAGGGACGATCTGGCGCGACTTCGAAGGGCCCGCCTCCGCGATTCAGCGGCGGTCCGATCACGGCCGGACGGCGCGGGGCGTTTCAGTAATCGTCGGGAATCATCGCGCGGCAAGCGGCCCGGTCAGGCCTTCTTCCGGGGGATCACCAGGCCCATGGCTCGCATGAGCATCTGCAAGTCCTCCCACGCTTCCTTCTTGGCCGCGGGGGTGCGCAGGAGGTACGCCGGGTGGTAGGTGGCGACGGTGGGGATGCCGTGGACGCGGTGCCACCGCCCGCGCAGGCGCCCCATGCTGAGCGCCGTGTTCAGCAGGGTCCCGGCGGCGACCTTGCCCAGCAGGCAGATGAACTCGGGGCGGACGATCTCGATTTGCCGGTCCAGGTAGCCGACGCAGTTGGCGACCTCCGCCGGCATGGGGTCGCGGTTGTCCGGGGGGCGGCACTTCAGGATGTTGGCGATGAAGACGTCCTCGCGACGCAGGCCCATCCCCTTGGTGATCATGTCGGTGAGGAGCTGGCCGGCCTTGCCGACGAACGGGACGCCGGCGCGGTCCTCATCGGCTCCGGGGGCCTCGCCGATGAACATCAGCCGGGCCGTGGCGGCGCCGTCGGCGAAGACGGTCTGCGTTCGCGACGCCGCGAGGTCCGGGCACCGGACGCACCCCGCGACCTCCTCCCGCAGCACCGCCAGCGCCGCGGGACGCTCGGCGGGATCGAGCGGGGGAGTCGAGAAGCCGGTCGACCCGAACAGCGACGGCGCGGCGATCGGCCGCGGGGGCGTCGGCGGGGCGGCGGGCCGAGGGCGCTCGACGGCGGGCGGCGCGGGCCGCGGACGCTCGACGACCGGGGACGCGACCGGCGCGGGCCGAGGGCGCTCGACGGACGGGGGCTCGGCCGCCGGCTCGGCGTCATGGGGGGCGATGGCCGGCGAGGGACGCGAGACGGCGGGGAGTTCGGGGGATTTCGGCAGCGCGACCGCGCCGGCGCGGGCCAGGGATTCCAGCCGCCCGCGCGCCTGGCGGGCCAGGCGCGCAAGCTCCTCCGCGTAAGGGTCGGTCGCGGTTTCGGCGTCGATCTCGGCCAAGGTCCCCTCCGTTCGCGGCGTCGCGCCCGGATGGTACGCCGCGGCCGCCGATCGATCAAGTTCAGGGCTGCGGCGCCTTGCGTTCCGGATTCGGCCGGGGGTTGAACGACCGCGCGACCCACGCCCGCCAGGTGGCCTGGTCGTAGCCGAAGTCCTGGCCGGTCAGCCGGTTCAACGCCCCCAGGACCTCCACGTTCCGCGACGTGAACGTCATCAGCGCCGGCTGGGGGCCCCGGTCGGCGCCGACGAAGCCGGAGCCGGCGAAGCCGTCGGGGCCTATGGTGATCGGCCCTCCGCTGGGGGTGAAGCCGACGGTGTTCGGGACGACGGTCGCGCCGAAGGCCGCGACGCCCGGCCCCACCACCGGCCCGGTCAGGTAGGCCGCCGCGATGCCGTTGTACGCCATCAGGGCGCCGGGCGGGCGCCCGTAGTTCAACCCCCCGTAGTTCCCCCCCCCGTAGGCCGGCCCCCCGGAGGGGACCATCACCATCCGCTCCTCCGACGTGACCAGCACGTCCAGCAGCCGGGGGACCGCCGCGAAGACCTCCAGGTGTCCCAAGGCCCATGCCGCGCGGTTGATGACCCGGACGTCTCGCGACCTCAGCGCCCGGACCAGGCGCGAGGCCACCACGTCCCCCTCGCGCCGTCGCAGCGGCTCCAGGACCGCCTCGCGGACGGCGTCCTCCGGCTCGCGCAGGATCATCTCCACGAGCGCCCTGGACGCGGCGTCGCCGGGGATCCCGTCCAGCGTCTGGGCGAGCAACATCCGCAGGTCCGGCTCGCCCGAGCCCATGACCTTCACCAGCGGCCCGACGGCCTCCGGCTCCTTCAGGTCCATGAGCTGGGCCTCGGCCTCGCGGCGGCGGTCGATCGACTCGGAGGCCAGGCCCCGCAGGATGATCTTGATCCGACGGGTCCACGAGGCCGATCCGCCCGGCTCCCGGGCCCCCTCGTCCTCGCCTTCCGCCTCGTCCCCCTCGCCCTCGTGGCGCATTTCGTCGGGGGTGAGCCAGCGGCCGTCTCGCTCGGAGTGGCCGAGCTTCGCCCGCGCCGCGGCGAAGTCCGGGTCGCGCTTCAGGGCGGCCTCGAAGTGGACCTCCGCGAGGTCCGGGAGGTCGTTCGCCTCGCACCACTCGCCGAGTTCCTGCTCCGCCGCCGCGGTCGGGGCGAGCTTCTCGCGCCTGGCCGCGTACTCGTCGAGCGGGCCGGCCTTCGGGATGATCTCGCGAATCTGGTCGCGGCGGAGCGACAGCGGAGTCTTCCCGCGCGGCAACACCACGAAGACACGCTCCTCCCCCTCCTTCGACGCCGGGTCGGGGATCACCTTCCCCTGGACCTGCCCGCCCCCCCGGAACACCACGACGTCGCCCCGCGTCGGGAGGGGCGACAGGGCGATCGAAAGCCCGACGACCAGCGCCGTTCGCATCATGATGGACCCGCCTTTTGGCCGAACCGCCCCGATCGACTCCTCCGAATCCCATTGTAGGGCGACCCCTCCCGCGCCGGCAACCGAACGGCGCGCGCCGCCGCCCCGCGTTGCTTGCCGCGAGGATGTTGAATAGACTTTGGACAGCGGCCGTGGCGTCTCGGTACACCTGTCGAGGGTCGGACCATGAACGGACATCGCCCGAAGACATGGGGGGCGCGACACAAGGCCGGCGGATCGCGCTGGCTCCCGGCGCTACTCGCGCTCGCCCTCCTCTCCCCCTCGGCACTTGCCGACGACGCCTTCGAAACCGAGATCCGGCCCCTCCTCGTCGAGCGCTGCCAGGGCTGCCACGGCCCCGACAAGCAGTGGGGGAGCCTGCGCCTGGACAGCCGATCGGCGCTCCTGGAAGGGGGCGACACGGGGCCGGCGATCGAGCCCGGCGACCCGGAGGCGTCGCTGCTGATCGAGGCGGTCCGGAAGACGGGCGACCTGGCGATGCCGCCCAAGGGGAAGCTCTCGCCCGAGGAGGTCGCCGCGCTGGAGCGCTGGGTCGCCGCCGGCGCGCCCTGGACCGACGAGGCCGCGACCGCGTCCGACCCCAAGGAGTCATGGGCCGCCCACTGGGCGTTCCAGCCCGTCGCCGATTTCCCCGTCCCGACGGCCTCCGACCCGTCGTGGAACCGCACCCCCGTCGACGCCTTCATCCGCGCCGGGCTCGACGCCGCCGGTCTGCCCCCATCGCCCGAGGCCGACCGCCGCACGCTGATCCGGCGGCTGACCTTCGGCCTGACCGGCCTGCCGCCGACGATGGAGGATGTCCGCGCGTTCGAGGCCGACGAATCGCCCGACGCCTACGAGAAGCTCGTCGATCGCCTGCTGGCGTCGAAGGCTTACGGAGAGCACTGGGGCCGTCGCTGGCTGGACGTGGCGCGCTATTCGGACTCCAAGGGCTACGTCTACGCCCGCGAGCAACGCTTCTTCGTCCAGGCGCCCGCGTATCGCGACTGGGTCGTGAGGGCGTTCAACGAGGACATGCCCTTCGACCGCTTCCTCGTCGCGCAGATCGCCGCCGACAAGGCCTTCCCCGACCGACCAGCCGACGCCGCCGCGATGGGCTTCCTCACCGTCGGCCGCCGCTTCCTGGGCGTGGCTCGCGACGTGATCGACGACCGCATCGACGTCGTCACCCGCGGCACGATGGGGCTGACCGTCGCGTGCGCCCGCTGCCACGACCACAAGTACGACCCGATCCCCACCGCCGACTACTACTCGCTCTACGGCGTGTTCATGAATTGCACCGAGCGCCTGGCACGCGTCGGCGACGCCCCGCCGGGCGGCCAGCCCGCCGAGGAGTTCGAGTCCGAGCTGGACAAGCGCGCGAAGGCCATGAGCGAGGGCATGGCGAAGGCGCGCGAGGACGCCGCGACCCGAGCCCGCGGCAAGATCGTCGACTACCTCATGGCGCAGCTCGACATGTCGGTCGTGCCGCAGCAGGGCTTCGACATCATCGTCGCGCCGGACGACCTGATCCCCGAGACCGCCCGCCGGTGGCAGGCGTATCTGGAGGCCCGCGCGAACGCGGACGACCCGATCTTCCGCCCCTGGCGCCGCCTGGCCGCCATCCCCGAGGCCGAATTCCCCGCGAGGGCCGCCGCCGCGCTCGCCGAGCCCTCCCCGCCGGACGCCCCGGGGCTCAACCCGAGGGTCGCGTCCGCCTTCGCCACGCCCCCCGCCACGATCCGCGAGGCCGCCGAGCGCTACGCGCGCCTCCTCGCGGAGGTCGACGAGCAGTGGAAGGCGACGGTCCAGGCCGACCCCGCCGCCACGTCGCTCCCCGACCCCGACGCCGAGGCGCTCCGGCTGGTCCTGTACGCCGCCGAGTCCCCCTGCGTCGTCCCCGACGAGCCGATCGTCACGACCGAGGGCTATTTCCCCTCCTCCACGATCGACGCCATGTGGCGGCTCCAGAACGAGGTCGACAACCTGCTGATGCAGCCGGGGGCGCCTCCGTTCGCCGTGGCCGTCGTCGACGGCGCGGAGCTTCGCGACCCCCACGTCTTCAAGCGCGGCAACCCGGCGACCCCCGGCGACGTGGTCCCCAGGCGCTTCCTCCAGGTCGTCGCCGGCCCCGACGCCCTTCCCTTCCGGGACGGCTCCGGCCGGCTGGAGATGGCCCGCGCGATCGTCGACCCGACGAACCCGCTCACCCCCCGCGTCTGGGTGAACCGCGTCTGGGCCGGCCACTTCGGCGCCGGCCTGGTCCGCACCCCCAGCGACTTCGGCCTCCGCGCCGAGCCCCCCAGCCATCCCGAATTGCTCGACTGGCTCGCCAGCCGGCTCGTCGAGGGGGGCTGGAGCACCAAGGCCGTCCATCGCCTGATCGTCCTCTCCGCCGCCTACCGCCAGGGCTCCGGGCCGCCGGGCGACGCGGACCTCCGCGCCAGGGCCGACCAGGTCGACCCGGAGAACCGCCTCCTGTGGCGGATGAACCCGCGTCGGCTGACCTTCGAGGAATACCGCGATTCCATGCTGGCCGCGTCCGGCGAGCTGGACCCCCGCATGGGAGGCCGCGCGACGCCGCTGTTCGACGGCGCCAACCCCCGGCGGACGCTCTACGGCCAGATCGACCGCCAGTTCCTCCCCGGCGTCTACCGCACCTTCGACTTCGCCAACCCGGACCTCAGCACCGCGACGCGCAGCGAGACGACCGTCCCCCAGCAGGCCCTGTTCGCGCTCAACCATCCCTTCGTCGCCGACCGCGCCCGGACGATCGCCGCCGGGCTGCCGAAGGATCGCCCGGCGGAGGCCGTCGCGCGGCTGTATGAGCGGGTCTATCGACGGCCGCCCACGCCGGCCCAGGCCGACGCGGCCGTCGCGTTCGTCGTCGCCTCGTCGGACGAGTCGGAGCCCGCGCCCCCGCCGGAGACCCTGGCGTGGAGCTACGGCTTCGGCCCGGTCGACCCGGCGAAGGGGCCCGACCCGGCCGCCTTCGCCCCCCTGCCCCACTTCGACGGACAGGGCTGGGGCGGCGGCCCGAACTGGCCCGACCCGAAGCTCGGCTGGGCGCGGATCACCGCCGAGGGGGGCCACCCCGGCGACGACCTGGCGCGCTCGACCTACCGCCGCTGGACCTCGCCCATCCGCGGCGAGGTCGCCGTCGAATCGACCCTCGTCCACGAGGGCGCGCAAGGCGACGGCGTCCGCGCGTGGTTGGTCCACAACCGGCTGGGCGTCCTCAAGACCGCCCCGGTCCACGACGGCCGCGAGGACTTCTCCGCGACCGTCGCCGTCGAGCCGGGAGACACCATCGACTTCGTCGTCGACATCCGCGACAACCTGAACAGCGACGATCACGCCTGGGCTCCCGTCGTCCGGGCCGTCGCGCCGGAACCCTCGACGTCCTCCGCGTGGGACGCCCGCCGCGACTTCACCCGGCCGTCGAGGCGCTCGCTCGGCGCGTGGGAGCAGCTCGCGCAGGTGCTCCTGATGTCCAACGAATTCAGCTTCGTCGATTGATTTGGGAGGGCCGGACGATGTTCGAGGATCCCCGCGGGCCGTCCGCGTTCAGCCGCCGCCGCATGCTCAAGACCTCCGCGCTGGGGATGGGGGCGCTCGGCCTGGCATCGATTCTGGGGGACGAGGGGGCGCTGGCGGCCGGCGCCTCGCCCGGGGGCCTGCTGTCGGCCAGGCGGCCGCACTTCCCCGGCAAGGCGAAGCGCGTCGTCCACTTCTTCCTCAACGGCGGCCCGAGCCACGTCGACACCTTCGACCCCAAGCCGGCCCTCGCGAAGTACGACGGCCGGGAGATCCCCACCAACCTCGCCACCGAGCGCAAGACCGGCGCGGCGTTCGCCTCGCCGTTCAAGTTCCGCCGATACGGCGAGAGCGGCCTGGAGATCTCCGAGCTGTTCGCCCGCACGGCCGAGCACGCCGACGACATCGCCGTGATCCGCTCGATGGTCGCCCAGGTGCCGAACCACGAGCCGTCGCTGATGCTCATGAACTGCGGCGACTCGGTGCAGGCCCGGCCGAGCGTCGGCGCGTGGGTGATGTACGGCCTGGGGACGGAGAACGAGAACCTCCCCGGCTTCGTCGCCATGTGCCCCGGCGGCTACCCGATCAAGGACGCCGAGAACTGGAGCAACGGCTTCCTACCCGGCGTCTACCAGGGGACGTTCGTCGACCCGAGGCATCGCGAGATCGACCGGCTCATCGAGAACATCCGCAGCCCCCACGCCGCTCGCGAGGCCCAGCGGCGGCAACTCGACCTCCTCCGCGCGATCGACGAGGAGCACCGCCGCGCCCGCGAGGACGCGCGGCTCGACGCCCGCATCCAGTCGTTCGAGACCGCCTTCCGCATGCAGATGGAGGCGGCCGACGCCTTCGACGTCGGGCTGGAGCCGGAGTCCGTCCGCGAGATGTACGGCGACACCGTCCACGGCCGCCAGACGCTCATCGCGCGCCGGCTGCTGGAGCGCGGCGTGCGCTACGTCCAGCTCTGGCACGGCGCCGGCCAGCCCTGGGACGACCACGCCAACATCGCCCAGAACCACCGCGCCCGCGCCGCGGAGATCGACGGCCCCATCGCCGCGCTGATCGCCGACCTGAAGCGACGCGGCATGTTCGAGGACACCCTCGTCATCTGGGGCGGCGAGTTCGGCCGCACGCCGACGGTGGAGCTGGACGGAGGCGGCAAGGCCGCGCTGGGGCGCGACCACAACCATTACGGCTTCTCCGTCTGGATGGCCGGCGGCGGGATCAAGGGGGGGACGGCCCACGGCGCGACCGACGACTTCGGCTTCCAGGCCGTGCGGGACCCCACCAGCGTCCACGACCTGCACGCCACCATCCTGCACCTGCTGGGCTTCGATCACGAGCGCCTGACGTACCGCTACGCGGGCCGCGACTTCCGCCTCACCGACGTCTCCGGCGAGGTCGTCCGATCCATCCTGGCCTGACCGAGGCGCGACCGTGACCAACAGCCCAAGCGTCGACCAGCATCGCGCGGAAGCCCCCGCCACGCTGACCCTCGCCGTCCTGACCGTCTCCGACACCCGCGCCGAGGCCGACGACAGGTCCGGCGCGCTCATCGTCGAGCTGGCCGAGGCCGCCGGCCATCGCGTCGCGGCCCGCGCGATCGTCCCCGACGAGCCCGAGCCGCTGCGGGAGTTCCTCGGCACCCACGCCGGCCGATGCCCCGGCGCGCCGGCGGTCGACGCGGTCCTCGTCACCGGCGGCACCGGCGTCAGCCCCCGCGACCGGACGTACGAGGCGGTCTCCGCCCTGCTGACGAAGACGATCCCCGGCTTCGGCGAGCTGTTCCGGATGCTCAGCTATCAGGAGATCGGCCCGGCGTGCATCCTCAGCCGGGCCGTCGGCGGCCTGCTCGACTCCACCGTCGTCCTGGTCATGCCCGGCTCCCGCGCCGCCGTCGAGCTGGCCATGACCAGGATCGTCCTGCCGGAATTGCCCCATCTGGTCCGCGAGGCGCGGAAGAAGTAGGGCGATATCACCGCGTCTTCGACCACGCGTAGAGCGCCACGGCCGTCGCCACGGACGCGTTGAGCGATTCGACCCCGTCGGCAATGGGCACGCGCCGCCTGGGGCCGCGACGCAGGCGGTCGGGGAGGCCGGGGCCCTCGACGCCCACCACCAGGCCGAAGGTCTCCGGGAACGGCTCGGCCTCCAGCGGCTCGCCCGACGCGTCCAGCGCGATGAGCGGGCGGGAGGCCGACGCCAGGTCGCGGATCGACGGCCCCGCCATCAGCTCCACCTGGAACAGCGCCGGGCCCGCGGCGCGGCTCGCGCGGGGGTGGAACGGGTGGGCGGCCTCCTGGAGCAGCACCACGCGCGGCACGCCGAACGCCGCCGCCGACCGGATCACCGCGCCGACGTTCTCCGGGTCCTGGAACGGCACGAACAGCGTGCAGCCCGCCGGCCAGTCCGACTCGTCCGACCACGCCTCGATTCGCGGTGCCCTCGCCAGCAGCAAGGGCGCGTGAGTCCCGGCCACGTCGAGCGCCTTGAACAGCGTCGAGGACAGCCGATGCCAGGTCCACGAGGCGTCGGCCGGCGGCGGGCCGTCGGCGTCGGTGATCCAGCCTTCAACGCGGTCGGGGAATTTCTCCGCCACCTCCGCCGTGATCCTCGGCCCGGACAGGATCGCCAGCCCGTGCTTGCGGACCCCCCGGCCGGTCAGCAGGTCGGCGAGCAGCCGATACGTCGCGTTCGACTCGCTGGTGATCTCGCGGACCACCCCGCCGAACGACCGAGCGGCGCGCGCCGACGAGTCCTTCTCCGCCAGCGGCGGGTCGGCCTGGGTGCGCTCGTAGACGACCAGCCGCCGGTGATGAGTGGTGCCGGGGATCGTGTAGGCGTGGTCCATCTCCAGGTGGAACCACTCCGACCAGTCCTCCCGGGCCTCGTCGATCTCGGGGTCGCAGCCTGGCCCCTTCATGAAGATCATCCGGCCGCCGGGCTCGATGCAGGCCGCGACGCGCTCGAACGTCTCGGCGATCGACGCCACCGCGCGGGTGATGACCCCCTTCACGTGGCCGGGGTAGTCGGGCCCCAGCTTGTGGCCGTACACCTCCACGCCCGAGAGCCCCAACGTCTCGCAAACTTGCGACAGGAACTCCACGCGGGCCGACCGGGGTTCGCAGAGGATCATGTGGACGTCGGGCCGGGCGATCTTCAGCGGCACGCCGGGGAGGCCAGGGCCGGTCCCCATGTCGATGATCGGCGACGGGAGGTCGAGGAAGTCCAGGACCAGCAGGCTGTCGACGTAGTGCTTCAGCACCATGTTTTCGAAGTTGTGGATCCGCGTCATGTTCAGCGACGCGTTCGCCGCGCGGAGCATCTGGTGATAGCTCCACAGGGCGTCATACTGCTCGCCGGACAGCTCCACGCCGCAATCGCGCAAGATCGCTTCCAGCCCCGCCCGTCCAGGTCTCAACGACGCCTCCACCCATTCGAACCCAGGAGACCACCCGCCTCGCCGCGGGCGCTCCCCCATCGTACCGCCGGCGGGTCGTCTCGGCGACGCCTCGCGTCGAGCGTGGGGCCACGCCAGGCCCCGTCGCCGGCGCCCCATCCCCGCCGGCGCGATCGCCCGATGGAACCATAAGCTAACGTTAATGTCCCGCGCTGTCACCGGTCGGGGCCGCCCGATCATGGTGAGTTTGGCCGATGAGTCACATCGGGTTTCGGATCGGACACGAAAGCGAGGTGCATCATGCGTCGTCTGACGAGTCTCGCGGCGGCCGTGGCGTTCGGGATCCTCCTGACCTTCGCTGGGGCCGACGCCAACGCCCAGGGGTGGGGCGGATACGGGCCCGGCCGAGGTCATCACCCTCACGGCGGCCATGGCCCCGGTCGCGGCCATCATCCCCACGGCGGCTGGGGCCCCGGTCGCGGGTGGGTCGGCCATGGGCCCGGTTATGGCCACGGCCGCGGGCATGGGTGGGGCGGATACGGGCCGGGCTACGGCCGGGGCGGCCGCGGGCCTTTCCCGCCGCCGAGGGTGTACGCCGTCCCTACGATCTACCTGGGCTCGCCGGTGGGCTACATCATCACTTACGGCGGCGTCCGATATCGCGTCATCGGCGGCGGGTCGATGGTGATCTACTGATTCGCCGCGGCGCGGCGAGGCGGGCCGGGGCCTGAGTTGTCCCCGCTCGCCTCCCGCCGGCCCCGTCTCGCCGCGCGTCGGCCGGGCCGATCCCCCGGCCGGATCGCGAGACTTCCTCGCTCGTGGATTTTCTTCGGACCCTCGCGCCTCCCTACCCCATGACCTTCGGGCCGATCTTCGCTACAATTCCCAAGTGAGCGCGCCAGGCCCGCGCCCCGCGCCAGGTGACGAGAACGTTGGAAGTCCGACCGATCCTTGACGAGTGAGACCGCATGGAGAACCGACCTCAGCAGCAGGAATCGCCCCGACGGCCCACGCCCCCGCCGGCTCGGAAGCCCAACGGCGCCGCCGGGCCGTCGACGCCGCCCTGGCTCTGGGCGGTCCTGCTGGCGGGCTTCGCCATCATCTTCTACAACCTGGTCCCCCCCACCGAGACCCCGGTCCCCTACGCCCCCTGGTTCCTGGACCAGGTGGAGGCCGAGAACATCAAGAGCGTCTCGCTGATGGGGCTGGAGATCCAGGGCGAGCTGCGCGAGCCGCGTAAGTATCGCACGACGCCGACCGCGACCAACGAGATCGAGGTCCGCAAGTTCGTCACCCACTTCCCCTCCGAGCGGGCCATCCTGCCCATGGTGGAGAAGCTCAGCCAGAAGCCCTCCAAGGCCGGCGCCGAGCCGGTGCGCATCGAGTCCACCCCGACCAACCAGGTGTGGGGCATGGTCTGGATGCTCTTCCTCCTCCCCATGCTCCTGGCCCTCGGCTTCATCTACCTGATGATGCGCCGCGCCCGCGACCAGTTCGACGGCGGCATCCTCGGCAGCTTCGTCAAGAGCCCCGCCAAGCGGCACGACAAGTCCAAGCAGCGCACCACCTTCGAGGAGGTCGCCGGCCTGGAGAACGCCAAGGCCGAGCTGCAGGAGATCGTCGAGTTCCTGAAGAACCCGGAGAAGTTCCAGCGACTCGGCGGCCGGATCCCCAAGGGCGTGCTGCTGGTCGGCCCGCCGGGAACCGGCAAGACGCTGCTCGGCCGCGCGGTGGCCGGCGAGGCGGGCGTGCCGTTCTACTCCATCTCCGGCTCGGAGTTCATCCAGATGTTCGTCGGCGTCGGCGCCAGCCGCGTCCGCGACATGTTCAAGACGGCCAAGGAGAACAGCCCCTGCATCCTGTTCATCGACGAGATCGACGCCGTCGGCCGGATCCGCGGCGCGGGCCTCGGCGGCGGGCATGACGAGCGCGAGCAGACCCTCAACCAGATCCTCACGGAGATGGACGGCTTCTCCCCCAGCGAGAGCGTCATCGTCCTGGCGGCCACCAACCGCCCCGACGTCCTGGACCCCGCCCTGCTCCGTCCCGGCCGGTTCGACCGCCACGTCACCGTCGACCTGCCGACGAAGAAGGGCCGGCTGGAGATCCTCAAGGTCCACGCCCGCAACGTCCCCCTCGCCGCCGACGTCGATCTCGACCGGATCGCCCGCAACACCGTCGGCATGAGCGGCGCCGACCTGGCGAACCTCGTCAACGAGGCCGCGCTCCTCGCCACCCGCGAGGACAAGGCCGCCGTCGACGACCAGGACATGGAGGCCGCGCTCGACAAGGTGATCCTCGGCGCCAAGCGCGAGGAGGTCATCACCGATCGCGACAAGCGCGCCACCGCCTACCACGAGGTCGGCCACGCGCTCGTCGGCTGGCTTACCCCCCGCTCCGACCCGGTCCACAAGGTGACGATCATCCCCCGCGGCCGGTCATTGGGCGTGACCCAGTTCATGCCCGAGGAAGACCGCGTCAGCTATCACGAGAGCCAGATCCTCGCGCGCCTGTACACCGCGATGGGGGGCCGCGCGGCCGAACGGCTGATCTACAACGACCTGAGCACCGGCGCCGCCCAGGACCTCGACCACGCCACCCGGCTCGCCCGCAAGATGGTGACCCAGTGGGGCATGAGCGACCGCGTCGGCCCGGTCTCGTTCCGATCCGGTGCCGAGCACCCGTTCCTCGGCCGCGAGATGTCCGAGCCCCGGGACCACTCGGAGCACATGCAGCAGATCATCGACGAGGAAGTCGCCCGCATCCTCCGCGAGGCCGAGCAGCACGCCTTCAACCTCCTGGAGGAGAACCGCGACGCCTTGGAGCGCGTCACCGACGCCCTCATCGAGAAGGAAGTCCTCACCGAGCCCGAGCTGACCAAGCTCATCGGCGCCCGCCCCGGCCAGCCCGAGCCCGAATCCAACTCCGTCCCCGCCAAGGAACCCCAGGGGGACGAGGTCGTCGCCTCGCTGGACGATCCGGGCTGAGCGACGACTTGAACCGGCCCGATCGCGGCGGCAAGCCGCCGCTCGCATGCCAGCATAACCGCCCTTCTC
Organism: Paludisphaera sp.; assembly: GCF_037189885.1. Classification (NCBI taxonomy): domain Bacteria; kingdom Pseudomonadati; phylum Planctomycetota; class Planctomycetia; order Isosphaerales; family Isosphaeraceae; genus Paludisphaera; species Paludisphaera sp. The sequence goes on along the minus strand of NZ_JBBCIR010000023.1, from coordinate 56,033 downwards.
CCCTCGTGGGAGAAGGTGGCCCGAAGGGCCGGATGAGGGGGGACCGACCGAGAGCCGGCGGGACCTCCTCTCATCCGGCCCTTGGATCATCTTGGCGATATCACGAGAAGGACGCCGGAGGCCGCCCGCCATGCTCGACCCACGACGGCGCGAGTTGCTGAGCGTCCTGGAGGAATTGAGCGAAGTTTGCCCCGAGTATCGACTCGGTCAGTTGATGGCCAATCTCGCCATGCTGGCCCGGGGCGACGAGGAAGGGGCGATCTGGAACCTGGAGGACGACGAACTCCTCCAGGCGGCCAGGAAGCTCCTCGCCGACGCCGGTGCCCGGCGGCAGCCGGTTGGATGATGGCGGCAACGGCGCGGCCCTGACGATCCGCGGTCGCCCGGCTCGCGCCTTGCTCCGCCCGCCCGCGCTGGTATGGTGGAGGCCGCCCGATGCGACGGGCGCGACGAGCCAGATCCGGTGACTTTCGCGGGGACCATCCAGCCGTGTCGACGCCTCCCTCTCCCTCCTCCCGCCCGCCGGTCATCTCGGCGGGGATGGTCCTGGTCGATCACCTGACGCCCCCGATCCCCCGGCTGCCGCGCGCGGGGGAGCTGATCGCGGTGGACGAACTTCCCCTGAACATCGGCGGCGGCGCGGCGAACACCAGCATGGCGCTGGGGCGGCTGGGGGTGCCGGTCTCGGTCTCGGCCCGGATCGGCGACGACGCCTTCGGCAGGTTCATCGTCGAGTCGCTGCGGTCCGGCGGCGTCGGGACCGAGTTCATCACGACCGACCCCAAGTTGCCGACCAGCCAGACCCTCATCGTCAACGTCCAGGGCGAGGACCGTCGTTTCATCCACACCCTGGGCGCCAACCGCGGCTACGTCGCGGCCGACATGGACGAGGCGATCTCCACCCCGCCGAAGGTCCTGCACATCGGCTACTTCCTGATCCTCCCCCAGCTCGACGGCGCCGAGCTGGCCCGGCGGTTCGACCGCGTGCGGAAGGCGGGCGGCCACACCGTCCTCGACGTCGTCACCCCCGGCGAGGGGAACTACGTCGAGCCGCTGAAGCAGGTGCTCCCCCACACCGACGTCTTCAAGCCCAACACCGACGAGGCCGCCCTGATCCTGGGCGAGCACGACCCGATCCGCCAGGCCCGCGCCTTCCGCGAGATGGGCGCCCGCCGCGTGGTGATCACGATGGGCGACGGCGGCCTGGTCTCGCTGTCCGACGAGAACGAGGTCCGCATGGGGGCCTTCCCCGTCCCGTTCGTCGACGGCACCGGCGGCGGTGACGCCTTCAACGCCGGCTACATCGTCGGCCTGCTGGAAGGCAAGTCCGAGATGGAATGCCTCACCCTCGCCAGCGCCGTCGGCGCCAGCTGCGTCCGCGAGGTCGGCGCCACCCCCGGCGTCTTCCGCCGCCACGAGGCCGACGAATTCCTCGCCCGCCACGAGATCCCGATCGAGCGGATCCAACGCGTCTGAACGAGCCGAGGCATCGCCTTCGGAGGGATACCCGGCCCGCGTCGACACACGCGGGCCGGAAACGCCCCACGCGCCGGCGTCAGGCCCCGAGGGCGAGCCGTCGCCGCGCCTTCGCGCCCGCCGCCGTCGCCAGGGCCAGGCCGATCGTCGCCATGACGATCGAGGAGGGCTCCGGCACCACCACCGACCCGATCTCGATCTCCAGCTTGCGATAGATCGCCTGCTCGAAGAGGTCGAACGTGTCGACGCGGAGCACGAAGGCGTCGTCGCCGTGCATCACGTTGTCGCGATAGAAATTCGCGATCGTCGCGGTGCCGATCGCCAGCCCGTTGATCCGATCGACCCCCAGGGCCGCCAGGCGATCGCGGGCGGCGCGCGTGGTGGTGGCGTTCGAGGTGCCGTCGCCCGAGACGTCGACCATCAGGTTGTCGCTAGGATCGTCGAGGCCGTCGAACAGCGTCCACGCCTGATCGAGGCCGAGGTCGATCCTGGTCCCGCTGCCGACGCCCGAGCGGCCCACCTGCCGGAAGGCGGACGCGAAGGCCAGCGAGTCCGCCTCGCTCGTGAGCGGGGTCCAGTCGATCGCCGTCCTGGCCGAGGTGGCGAACACGACGACCGCGAGCCGCAGGCCCCCGGACGGCGCCGCCGATCGGACCAGGTCCAGGATCTGCTGGGATTCGAAGGCGCTCGCGTAGGCCTCTCGCTGCAGCGTGAACTCGCTGTTCGAGATGCTGCCGGACCCGTCGAGCACCAGCACCAGATCCAGCAGCGACCCCGCCCGCGCCGCGACGCCGTTCAGGACCGCGATCAAGACCGCCGCCATCGCGGCCTTCCTCGTGAATTTCATCAGGTTCAACGCTCTCGCTTCCAGGGATCAGGAGGGAAGCGTCGCGGCCACCGCGACGCCCGCGCCATTCCGCCAACGGCAGCGCGCCAACATCATAGCGGTGACTCCCCCACACGCAACATTAGATATACCCCGAGTATGTTGTCAGATGTCCACGATTACTTCGGCTCGCCAGCCGTCGCCGGCGCGCTCCACGACCACGGCGTGGTGGGTGGCCGCCTTGACCTCGTGGTCCAGGACGTGGCGCTCGGCGTCCATCGGCTCGCCGGCGATCGACCCGCGGAGCGATCGGCCGTCGGCGGCGACCGTCACGTCGAACCGCGCGTAGAGCGCGTGGCGGGTCTCGACGCGGAAAATCAGCTCGTTGAGCCAGTCGACCAGGAGCTGCTCGGGCGAGTCGGCCGACAGCTCGACGGGCTCGTCCTCGCGCGGCTCGATCGTCGAGCGGTCCGCGGTCACGACGTCGAAAAGCCCCTCGGCCGCCGTCCGGAACAGGTCCGACAGGTCGCCCGCCTCGATGCGCAGGCCCAGGTCGGCCGTATGGTCGAAGACTTCCACGCGCCCCACGTCCACCCTCCTCTCGACGGTTCGCATCGCCCCGATTACAACCGGACATCCGCCCCGCCCCGTCCCGTCCCGGCGCGGGGCCGCTTCCCAATCGGAGCCGCCGCGATGCTCGAACCCGGAACGCCCGCCCCCGACTTCACCCTGCCCGACCAGTCCGGCCGGGAGACGACCCTCTCAAGCCTGAAAGGTTCGCCCGTCGTCCTCTATTTCTACCCGGTAGAGGGCTGTGGTGACGATCCCGGGCGGTTGCGGCTCTTGCGGTTGGAGTGCGGTGAAGGGCCGGGGGATGCCTTCCCTGTGGGAGCGGGCGAAGCATTTCACGAGGGCGATGGCCCGGGGTGCGAGGAGCGGGTTCGAGATCCTGGGCGAGGGGGAGGTTAAGGCCCAGCTGGTGATTTGCAAGGGTTGTCCGTTCTTGCACCCCAGCGGCACCTGTGCCAAGCGTGGCTGCCCGGTGGCTAGGAAGGCTCTCCTGCCCTCGGAGTTCTGCGACGACGACAGGTGGCGGAGGGTGGATAAGGAGGTAGATGAAGCGGCAACCACGGCACCGGCGAATTGACCCTCACGGACGGCACAATCGCTATGAGGCGATTTGTATGTAAGCCCCAAATATTTAGTCGTCCTCGTCCTTACGAGGTTGTGAGGCGCGTTCGTAAACGCCGCGTATGCTGGCTTGGAGAGCGGTGTGAATATCGCTCCACAATCGTGATGCGTCCGCGTCTTGCAGACTTTCGCTGCAATCATTTAGGTATTGTAGAAACACTTTCGCTCTCTCGACGCGGTGGAGAATTGATAGATCGTCCTTGATCTTGGATCGTGCGCGGTCCGACGTGATCGGGGTGTCGACCACCACGGCGTCTAGATATTCGAATGTTTTTGCCAAGTTGGTTGCTGTGTATCGGCCCAAGTCCGTTACGCGGACCTCCTCTAAAGCGATCTTTTTCTCGTCTTCGTCAGGTATCCTCGCCTCCAAGCATTTCTTGCCGTGCAGAGCCTTCACGGTTTCCATTGCGTGGACATCGGAATAGCCCATCTGGCAGAGATAGTTTGAGACATCCTCAACCGAGCAGTAGCCTCTGCGGGACCCTTCTTGGCTCGCCCGAATCAGAAAGTTGATGCCAAGAAGTCTTGAGAAGTGTTCCATCGGGTCCGCGTGATGTATGTCGTACAGGTTGATGAAGATTGATTTTCGCGGGTCGTAGTGAAAGCTGTTTATGAGCAATAGCGCCCTTAACGCCTCGTGGTCTGCTATCGTGTATAGTTCGTCCGGTTTGGCGTCAAGCTTCTTTAGAATCTTTTTCGTGTTGAAGTGGCTGCTAGTGAGCATGGTCTCGACCGAGTTGAGAAGTCGTCGTATGTTTCCATTGCAAGTAGCCTCGAACAGGGCTATCAGCTTCTTGTTTTTACCAAATGAATACTCGCAAGTCTCCAGGAATCGCGCTGCACGAGGCAAGTCCATTGCCAATCCAGCTCCAAGCATTGCGGCTCTTTCTTCATTCCCGGGGATGGACTCGCCCCCCGCGATCCGCTTCGCAAACTTGAATCTTCGCTTCAACACGGCCGAAACTTTTGGAGACGGGACGGTAATGGCCTTAGGTGCCAGGGAGTCTAGAACTCCTCCCTCCCTTGACAAATAGAAAGTGCTTGGGCGTAGGCAGACGAATACGAGGCAACCCCAATCGCGAGCCATGGCCGAAGCCCGGAGGAACGCCTCCTCTTGTATCTGGTCGTTACGCCGATCAAGGTTGTCGAAGAAAATAGCAATCGAGTAGTTGCGTCCTTTGCGCAGGTGTCTGAAGACCTTGCTGAGATAGTTGTGTCTGTTCGACTGGAGTGATTTTATATGTTCTACTTCAATGTCTTTGTACTCTGGAGTACCCAGCTCATATCTCTTGGCTTCGGTAGTTTCCTTGAATCGATTGATGTCGTACGCCAGGACGCTTCTGGCAAAGCTGTCTTTCATAATATCTATTGGAGGATCTAAGGCTAGAAGCTGTAACTCAACTTGCTCGAAGCAGTAGTCGCCCACCTCGCTCTTGTCACCTGGGCGATGGACGAAGTCGAATTGAATTTGAAGGTACTTTTTGAGGACTTCTACCGCCTTGACGAGTCTCAGATACTTTAGAAATGTGGACTTGCCGTGCCCTATGCGGCCAAGGACGACTACAGGCTTCTCGGGTGAATAGCCCGCCACAAGGTTAGGCAAATTCTTGGCATCCATAGCCTGATTGGATTGCAACTCGTCAGACTGTTGCCGCAATTCCAATAGTTCCTTGGCGATCAATAGCGTGTCTTCCGACGTCTCCGGGATGACATAGCATTCCTCCAGAAAGTGCTTGGTCTCCTGGCGGTTGACCTCTTCCCATAAGATGTGCAGTATGAGGCTTAGGTCGTTTATTATGATATTGCGGTCGGCGGGGGCCGGGTAGTTCCTGATTTGGGTCGAAAGCTTGGCTGGTGCTGGAGCCTTTCTGGTCTCGAGCAATTCCGCCGCAGGAGCGTTCGTGTAGATGGCCTCGGGGCTAAAGCATCGCCAAAACTGAGAGAACCTCGCCTTGATCGCATCGTAGGATTCGAACACAAACACTGATCGGCTGCTCAGTGGTTGGTTTGCGACGAAGCTGAGAGCCAGGATCCATTGGTGGCCGTTGCTAATGCAGACGTATCTCGATCCGTGAATGGTAGAGTAGGTTACCGCTTGGATGAGCGCGGCTTCAGCCTCTTTGCATTCATTCGCGATCAGGCTGAACGAATACGGCCTGGTCGAGTATTAGCGGTCGGGTAGTAGGAACGTCTCTCCGTTTTTCTTTGCTTCAAGTACAAGCGGAGTCATAGAGTCGCGCTTGAACACATAGTCGGCATACCCTTGAAGACGACAGTATTTCTCTGTCTCTACTTTATTCTTATCCCAACCCAGAACATCGAACAGTAGCGTGTCGATAGCTCTCATCCGAGTCGTATCTTCGTTCGCCTCTTCGGCCCCTCGGATGATTGCCTCGTTTGCAAGCAAATTGTCAAAGCCCTTGTCAATCTCCCATCGTCCGTACACGGTCAGGGCTCCTATTCCGGATTTAGTTTCGACTTAAATAAGCTCAGGAGAGGCCGGCCCAAACTTTGGCAGAAATCGGACTGGATGAACTTCGTTGTGTCGACTATTAGAGAGTCTACGATCAGAATCCCAGACTATTATACAGACGCATAGACGATGCCAACAAGGGACTGCAAATGGTTCTCGAAGGGCAGCAGGCACCTGACTTCTCACTTCCTGATCAGGACGGCGACGAGGTCAAGCTGTCGGACCTGAAAGGTTCGCCAGTCGTCCTCTATTTCTACCCGAAGGACGACACGTCCGGCTGCACCAAGCAGGCGTGCGCGTTCCGCGACGGCTTCCCGGACTTCCAGGCCGTGGGGGCGGTGGTGCTGGGTGTCAGCCCGGACTCGGCGGCCTCGCATGCCAAGTTCATCGCCAAGCACGAACTCCCGTTCACGCTGCTGGCCGACGTCGACAAGACGGTCTGCGAGGCCTACGGCGTGTGGAAGGAGAAGAGCATGTACGGGCGCAAGTACATGGGGGTGGAGCGGACGACCTACATCATCGACCGCGAGGGCAACGTCGCCCGGGTGTTCCCCAAGGTCAAGGTCCCCGGCCACGCCGACGCCGTGCTGGAAGCCGTCCGCGCCCTCGACTGACGGGGAACGCTCGCCGGGGCTCCCGAATCGCCGGAACCGAAAGGCCGGGCGGCGGATCACGATGACGTGATCACGCCCCCGGCCGAGGGATGCCGATGGTCGCCCGGCCCCCGTAGGTCACTCCGCCGGCTCGCCCGGTTTGGCCGGCTCGATGGGGAACTGGACCTCGAAGAACTTCCGCTTCTCCGGGGCGTACGGGCTGTTGTAGATCAGCGTGCGGACGGGTCCCGAGGCGCGGTACTCGTCGGCGTGGGAGGCCAACCAGGCTTCGAGGCGTCCCCTGGCCTCCTCGACGCGCTCATCGGTCGCGGTGCCGCGGAGGCCGAGGGTCACCGCGGTCAGTTCGCCGACGTCCTGAACCTTGACCTGGTCGCCGCCGAGCGTCCCTTGTTTGGTGTTCTCGTAGAGGAAGCTCATGGCGACCTTGCGCGGGCCTTGCTCCCCCTCCTTCTTCTCGCCTTCGGCCCGCCCCTCGTCCGGGGCGTAGTTCATCTTCACCGGGACGGTCATGCTGATCCCCTTCGTGGTGATGTGGCCGAAGAGCCGCATGAACGCGCCGTTGTCGCCGGCATCGCGGATCTCGGCCCTGGCCGAGCGGTAGACGGGGTACTTCTGGATCGTGATCTCGCCCAGCGGCGGGGGATCCGGGAAGCCTTCCGGGAGCGGCGACTCCTTCAGGATCTCGAACTCCAGGATCTCCACGGCCTCGCCGACCGCCCGCCGCCAGGCCTCGGCGAGTTGGTCGGCCTGGGATTCCGGCGATTCCGCCGGCCCGCGCAGGGCCTCGACCGCCAGCATGTTCTCGGGACGCCCCTTCGACGCCGCCTCGGCGGCCCGGCGGAGGATCTCGACCTTCTCCCCCGGCGCTTCCGCCCGGCCCGCCTCTTCGAGCCCCTTCTTCAGCACTTCCGCCGCCGCCGCCCGGGTGAGAGTCGCGGGGGCGTCGTCGGCCGTGCCCGGGGCCTCAGCCCCAACGATGACCGCGAAACCGACCGCGACCGCGCCTAGCGCTGGGAACATTCGGATCTCCTGGTTGGATGTGGGCGTCGCGTGGGAGTACGAATCTCCGCCGCGACACGGGGATTGATCGTCCGCCTCGCCCCAAATTCGAAAGCAAATGGCGGTCCCATGAATGGGGGCGTGTACGGGAAATGGCGAACGCGAACGCGCGGCGTGGAAGCATCGCCTCCGGTCCGGAAAAAAATCCAGAAACCTGAAATCGCGGAGCGGCCCACGCGGATCGTCCCCATGTCGGCTTGATCCTTGGCAAATCGATCTCGGTGGAGCGAAAGCTCCAGGCAGGCTCGCGCGAGCCTCGAATCCCCTTGCCCCCGAACGTCATCTCCCCAGCCGGGAGGGCGTGGCGTGGAGGGCCGCTTCATCCACCGGTCAGGCGGTAGCCCCCGGGCGGATGGCGTAAGCTGGACCCCGGCCCAGCCTATGGGCCGAGCCCTGGCGGGATGCGGGATGTTCGTCCGAAATGACGAACGAAGCCAACGGGTTCTCGTTGCAACGCCTTGCGGCGAGACTGGTTGCGAAGCGTGCCGGGGTGGTCGCCGCGCGCGAACGAAGCCACGCGGCGATGCCCTCGCGGCAAGTAGCGCCCATCAGGGGCCAACGGCGTGAAGGCTCCCTGGCCGGGGTCGCGTCCTGGCAGGGGAACCTGATGTCGATTGGCCCAGGTTGGCTCGCCGCGGACGCGCGAAAACAACATCGCAATTGACGAACGAAGCCAACTCCTGGTCGCGGTAAATGCGTGTTGCGAAAGGGGCTTGCGTCGATAACGCGTTGCGCCCGCGATGACGAACGAAGCCAGGACGGAGCCGGCGTGATCAGGCGGTCTCGCGACGGTCGGAGGAGCCGGCGGCGCGGGCCTGGGTCTCGGCGAAGGCGTCGAATTCGTGGCCGGCGCGGAGGTGCTGCTCCAGCTTGCGGAGGGCCTTGTACTTCTCGTCGCTGACCCGGTTGACGGGGATGCCGAGGTCGGCGCCGATCTCCGGGACGGACCAGCCGCGCATCCAGAGTTCGACGATCCGGTCCTGCCGCTCCGAGAGGACGGCGCGGCGGGCGGCTTCCAGGATCTCGCCGAGTTCGAGCTGCTCGCGATGGCGTTGGTCGGCGTCGGGGGCCGGGAGCGCGAGGGCGTCGATGGGCTGATACTTCCGGGCGCGCTGGACGCGCTTCCGCACCATGTCGATCGCCCGGACGAGTTCCCGGCGCTCGGGGGTGTCGTCGGAGAGGACCTGGGCCAGGTCGAGCTGGCCGTCGCGGGCCTTGGTGAGCAGCCGGCAGCAGACTTCCTGGGTGCAGTCGTCCCAGACCCGGGGGTCGAGGCGGGCATTCCGCCAGCAGACCGTGCAGTAGCGCTGGATGTCGCGGACCAGGTCCGATTCCGACGCCTGCGCCGTCAGCGCGGCGAGGCCGATCACCAGGGCCATCGCGGCCGGGCCGGCCTTGTATCCCCGGCCTCGGGCCCCCTGCGCCGCCTCGCCGGCGGGATGGGGCGTGGACGCCTTGTCCGTCGTGTGTTCCTTCATATGGCTGCCGACTCGCGCTTCCTGGGAGGTGGGCGGAAGGTCAACGTCCCTACTGCTGGTAAGGACGATTGTCCGGCCGATCCTCGCCGGAAATCAACCCGTCATCTCGCGATTCACGCCGAATGCTACCCAACCCCAGGCCGGATCGCAAGTTGAATCCGGCGCGCGCGACGGGTCGGCGGGTCGTCCCGACAGGGACGCGGCCGGAGCCGATGATGTCGGAGATCAGTCGGCCCCGGAGACGACCTCGCCGCCGGATCGGGTCGCCATGGCACGCCAGGCGGCCGGGTCGATCGAGTCCTTCACGAACGCGGCGCTCCCGTCGGCCTTCAGGAGATTGACGCCGCCGGGATGGAAGCTACTGGCCGTCATCGCGTTGGGCGGGATCGATGGATGGTCCTTCTGGCAGGACGGGAGGTTGGGCGTCAGCAGATGGTCGTAGGAGGAGTACTCCCCGCGGAGCAAGTACACCTGACCCTTGAACACCATCGACACCGGCTCCATGCCCTCCAGGATTCGACAACGGAGCGCGAACTCATCCGGCGTTCGCGGTGGGATTGGCGCGGGCGGGTTCGTCACTGGCGAGTAATAGTAGTTCCGACGCGCCTCCCCCGGAGGATGCGTGCCGACCAGGAACTCCGAGGCGGCGGCGGTGTTTCCGAGGCCATCGATGATTTCCGCATGAGAGGTCCAGACGACCCGGAACGGCGGATTTGTGAATACGCCGGCCGATCGTCCGTCGCCATCGCAGCCGGGGTAGCTGAAGAGCGACCCCCGGGATTCGGGATCCGACGGACAATGGAAAGCTCCCCAATCCAACAGCTCGGCCGTCGTGTTGGATTCGAAGGGGACGTCCATGGCGAAATTGAAGGCGTTGTAGCTTGGCACGTCGTGGAACATCACGAAGTTGCGATACAAGTCCCATTTGCCGGGGAAGCGGCCCGCCTGCTCGACGTACAGGTGCATGGCGAGGCCCAACTGCCGCAGGTTGTTGGTGCATTGCACCCTACGGGCCGCCTCGCGGGCCGACTGGACGGCGGGGAGGATCAGAGCGAGCAGCAGGCCGATGATCGAGGCGACGACCAGCAACTCGATCAGGGTGAAGGCCTTCCGGGGGCCGCGACGCCGGGGCCGCGTTGGGGAGGAGCCCGGCGAACGCGATCGAGTGGGGTATGGGTCCATCGCCGGCCCCTCGTGATGGAGAAGATCATGCCCGGAGCCGAACGGCCCGGCCTGTGGCATCGACATGAACCTAACGCCGGCGCGCGAGACGATCAAGCAGTGGGCATGACCCGCCCGGTCACGTCCGGCTCGCTTCGTAGGAGACTTCAAGGATGCCCTCGTCGGCCTGGAGGCGGGCGGCGAGGGCCAGCAGATCGGCGTCCGACACGCCGGTCACGGTCGCGTCGATCCGGCGCGTCCCCGGGACGTCGCCGGCGGAGAAGCGAACGGCCGGCAGCGCCAGCCCGCGGCGGGTGAGTTCGTCGCCGATCAGCCGCTCGGCGGCCTGGCCGTCCACCACCACCATCGATAGCGTCCGGGGCGCGACGGCCCGGACGGCGAAGGCGTCCTCGACCTTCCTCACGGCGGTCAGGGTCAGCAGGATGAGCGCGGTGGACGCGGCGGCCGCCGCGTACAGCCCGCCGCCGGCGGCCAGGCCGACCGCCGCGACGGCCCAGACGCTCGCGGCCGTGGTCAGGCCGACCACCACGTCCTTGCGACGGACGATGGCGCCCGCCCCCAGGAAGCCGATGCCGCTGACCACCTGGGCGGCGACCCGGGAGGGGTCGAGGTCGACCGTCCCGGGGCGCAGGGAGTCGTCGAAGCCGTGGGCCGAGACGATCATGAACAGGCTGGCCCCCAGGGAGACGAGCATGTGCGTGCGCAGCCCCGCCGCCTTGTCCGCGCGGTGCCGCTCCAGCCCCACCAGGCCGCCCAGCGTCGCGGCCGTCGTCAGTCGAATCGCCAGATCCGCCGTCGTCATCTTCGATCCTCTCGGGGCCTCGTCACCCCGCCCGGCAGGCGCGAAACAGGGGCCACAGGTGGAGGCGATCGGCGGGGCCCTCGGGGGCCTCGCCTTCCGGGTGGGTCGCCAGCCAGGCGTCCCACGCCGCGGCCAAGTCCGGCGGCGCGACGGCCGCCGCGTCCAGCGCCTTCCCCCGGCGCAGCATCCAGAGGAGGTGCCGGACCACGACCGCCGGCTCCAGCCCGCGGATCGCCCCGGCCTCGTCGATGGTGAAACCTCGGTCGATCAGCCGCCAGGTCCATTCTTCCGTCGATACATGGCCCGACGTCGACGTGGGAGTGGGAGTGGGAACGGACGCCGCCGGCTTCGGCTTCGGGGGGGCCGGTTGCGGGGCCTCGACGGCGCTCACCGCGGGGGCCGGCTCGGCCTTCGCGGGGGCCGGCTTCGGGGGCGTGGCCTTCGGGGGCTCGGGCGTCGGGGCCTCGACCGGCGGGGCCGCGTGTCGGGGGGCCGGCTCGGCGACGGGGAGGCCGGCGACGGCGGCGAGGATGGCGTCGCCGTAGCGCTCGATCCGGGCGCGGCCCAGCCCCTTGACGTCGCCCAGCTCGGCGGGGGTCGCGGGCTTCTGGCGGACGATGGCCTCCATCGTCTGGTTCGAGAAGACGCAGTAGGCGGGCTGGTTGGCCTCGCGGGCCCACTGCTGGCGGAGCCCCTTGAGCCGTTCCCAGAGCGGGTCGCCCCCCAGGTCGGACGGCTCCCCCCCCTCGCCGGGGGCCCTGGCGTCGGCCCTCCCCTTCGCGCCGTGGACCGAGGCGAACTTGCGGGCGACGTCGCGCGGGAGGTCCAGGCTCAGGGGCGGGGCTTCGCGGTCCCTGAGCCAGGCCCAACCGGCCTCGCTCAGCGCGACGACCGGCTTGAAGTCCCCCACCGACTGGCTCTCCACCATGCCGGCGGTGACCAGGGCGTCGATCAGGCATCCGATATCGCGGTGGGTCAGGCCGCTGTTCCGCAGGATGCCGTAGGTGCTCAGGTTTTGCAGGCCGCCGCGGCTCATCTTCTCGGAGTCCGACCCGGCGAGCATCTGGGCGACGGTCGTCTTGCCGAACCGCCCCTTGGCGCGGGCGACCCCGGAGAGGACCTTCTGGATCGTCTCGCGGGCCTCGGGGGCGTCGATCGTCGTGGCGTCGACGCCGACGCCCGCCCCGGGGGCGTCGGAACGGCAGTTGTCGCAGCCTCCGCACTGCTCGGAGAGGCTCGCCTTCTCGCCGAAGTAGCTGAGGATCAGCGACCGCCGGCAGATCGGGCTCATCGCGTACTGCGTCATCCGGTCGAGCTTCTCGTACTCGTGCCGCTTGCGGGCGTCGAGCCGGCGGAAGTCGATCTCCAGGTCGCGCGCCTTGCGCGTACGGTCGACGACCCGCAACGCGTTGCCGCGGAACGGCGGGACGTGGACGATCGGCAGTTCCGCCGTCAGGCCCTTCACCGCCCGGTTGAACGCCTGTCGGTCGATCCCCAGCGCGGCGGCCACCTCGTCGGGGCGGAAATAGCAGGGCTCGCCGGCGCGGCCACGGGCCAGCGCCTCAAGCGCCGCGAGCACCGCTCGCTTCACGGGAGCCTGGGGGCTGACGCGATCGACCAGGCTCCCCTCCGCCTCGTCCGCCTCAAGATTGAAGCGGATGATCGCCATGTTCTCGCGGGGGGAGAATTTCTCCACGGCCCCGCAGTCGTCCAGGATTTTCAGGGCCGCCCCGACTCCCGATTCCTTCAGGTCGGCACCGGAAAGTTCCTGGATCTGGGCGATGGTCAACTCGATTGGGTCGTCGTCGAGTGAGCGGAGATATTCATAGAGACGATGGACGTCCTGCCGGGGGGGAAATTCGTTCTCGATGAACATCTCCTGGAGCCGGCGGTCCCCGCCGGAATACAGCAGGACGCAGACCGAGGGCTCGCCGTCGCGGCCCGCGCGGCCGGCTTCCTGGTAGTAGGCCTCGATGGTGCCCGGCATGTTGAAGTGGATCACCGAGCGGATATCGGGCTTGTCCACCCCCATGCCGAAGGCGTTGGTCGCCACCACGACCTCGGCCTCGCCGCTCATGAACTCGTCCTGGGCGCGGGCGCGGGCGTCGCGGTCCAGGCCGGCGTGGTAGACGACGACCTCGCGGCGCAGCTCCTTGGCGACGTGCGCCGCGACGCTCTCGCAGCGGGCGCGGCTGGAGGCGTAGATCACCGACGGCCCCGGGTTCTGTTCCAGGATCCGGCCGAGGGCCTCCAGCTTGGCGTCGTCGCGGTTGGTCCGCATGACGACGTAGCGGAGGTTGGGACGGTCGAAGCCCGTGACGAACAGCCGGGGGTCGAGCAGGCCCAGTTGCTCGGCGACGTCGCGCTGGACGACGTCGGTGGCGGTGGCGGTCAGCGCGACGCAGGGGGGCGAGCCGATCCGCCGGCGGGCCTCGCCGAGCCGGGCGTAATCGGGGCGGAAGTCGTGCCCCCACTGGCTGATGCAGTGGGCCTCGTCGATCGCCATGAGCGCCGGTCGGACCCGCTGGAGCATCGCCGTGAACCGGCCGCTTCGGAACCGTTCCGGGGCGACGTAGACCAGGTCATAGAGGCCGGACTCGATCTCGGCCATGCGCCTGGCCTGCTCGGCCGGGTCGATCGAGCTGTTCAGCAGCGTGGCGCGGAGGCCGCGCTGGGTGAGGGCGTCGACCTGGTCCTTCATCAGGGCGATGAGCGGGCTGACGACCAGCGCCACGCCGGGCAGGACCACGGCGGGGAGCTGGTAGCAGAGGCTCTTGCCGCCGCCGGTGGGCATGACGCAGAGGACGTCGCGGCCGGCCAGAACGGCCTCGATGACGTCGCGCTGGCCGGGGCGGAAGTCGCTCAGGCCGAAGCGGTCGCGCAGCGCCCCGTCGATATCCACCGTGTCGTCCACGAGAGCCATGCGCGCCGCGCCTCCCCTCCGATCGCGAACCTCCCGGCCCGGTGGCCCTCTGTACCATTATAATCGCCCAGGCCCTCGCCGCACCCCCCCAGGCTTCCGCCGGAGGGGACGAATCGGGCCGAGCCGATCATGAAGAGAACATCAGGATTGTGATGTTTTTTTATTTGACAAGCGCGATCTTGGGAAGTAACCTCTGGCTTCGGATTTTCGAGGGTCGCCCCACGGTCCCCTACGAATCAAGAATCGGACCTAACTGCTTCACTTTTAGGCGCGGTATTTGCGGTTTGCCTCGGCACCTCTGTTAGGAGTCGCCGAGGACGCCGAAGATGTCTGACCTGGCGCGAGCCCCGACCGAAAACAACCCTGGATCCGTGGTGATGTCCCTTCACGTCGAATCGCATCCTCGCCCGCCGGCGGCGACGCAGGCCCCTCGGGGGCCCCAGGCAAGGAGGTTGGCCCATGCGACCCCTAGGATGGCGAAAGCACCACTCTCCCGCTGTTGAAGACCTCTCCTCCGCCCCGTGTCGAACCCTCCCCGTATCGGCACCCCTCGCTCGCGTCTGAGCGTCGCATGGGAGCCGATGCCGTCGACTCGCGGTGGATTACGACAGGATGACGCGGCCGGCTTCCGGATCGCTCCTCCGACCGACACCCACACATGATGGCCGCCGATGCCGGCGGGCCCGGATCATTTTGACACATGCCTTTGATTCACAGAGATTTAGGATGACAGGTCCAGACATGAACTTCAATTCGGCCTCCCGCCACGAGTCGTTGGGATCGGGCCATCAGCACGACGCCCTGGAATCGCTGGAATCGCGGCTCTGGGACCGCGCCCGTCGCAACCTGCGGCTGCTCTACAACGGCGGGGGCCTCGCCCCGGTCGTCGCCGCCGACGCCAGGGCCGCCGTCGCTCCCCTCGCCGTGAAGGCCAAGGCCTGACCCTCCCCGCCCCGCGTCAGGGGACGGACGTCCTCGCCCCTCTCCTTCACACACGCACGAAAGCCGGCGCAACGTCGCTCACGTCACCATGGCGACGCAGGATCGCGCCGTGTAAATGTAAGAATTTCCCCGCTTCGCCACGGGCTCGGCCGCGCCGGCCTGGCGGAGGCAGTAGGCGACGCGCTGCGCGAACGGGCGAGAGGTGCCCAATTCCCGTGCAAGGTCCGCCGTGGAAAAGGGCTCGTCTCGAGGAAAATTCGGCGGGATCAAGAGCCAGAGATCGTCGGCCGATCCGACCGTCGTCGATTCCACGACCTCGACGAGGCGGCGGTCCGTGACCGAGTAGCCCGGGCGGCGACGCCGAGTGACCCGGATCTCCTCGGCAACCACCCCGACGATCTCGACGGTCAGGTTCGGGTCCGGGATCAACGACGCGAGGCCGACCAGGTCGTCGAAGGCCTCGATCAGCGAGCCGCGCCGCGGGCTTCGGCGTCGCGAGAGGGTGGGGCCGTCGGCGGTGGCGCGTCGGGAGACGATCCGGCTCAGCACGATCGGCTTGACGACCCGGATCGCATGCCGGGGGAGCAACCGCCGCAGCTTCGGCGCGAGCGCGCCGAGGCCGGCGGACTGGACCTCGACGAGCGTCCCGTCGGCCGCGATCGCGTCGATCCGGAAGCCGTCGACCGCGACCTCGCAACGGCCCCCCGCCCCGGGGCCGAAGCGCTCCTTCAGGTCGCGGTGCAGGCTGGATTCCATCCCGTGGGGCCGTCCATGTCTTGGCGAGGGTCAGAGGCGCTCGAGGGGCTCGACGCCGAGGTCGCGGATCGTGAGCAGGCGGTGGAACTCCAGGCCGCGCGCCTCGAAGGCTTCGTGAGCGCCCTCGAGGCGGTCGAGCACGGCGACGACCACGGCGACCTTGCAGCCCATCGCCTCCACGGCCTCGACCGCCTTGAGCGAGGAGCCGCCGGTGGTCGCGACGTCGTCGACGATCGCCACGGTGGAGCCCGGCTCCAGCGGGCCTTCCACCTGGTTGCCGGTGCCGTGGCCCTTGGCCTGCTTGCGGACCAGGAAGCCCTTGAGCGTCCCCATGCCGAAGCCGTTCGCCAGCGCCAGCGAGGCGCCGACGATCGGGTCGGCGCCGAGGGTCAGCCCGCCGACGGCGGCGATCCCCGGGCGTCCCCACAGGATCGAGAGGACGCCGCGGCCGATCAGCCGGGCCCCCTCGGCGGAGAGGGTCACCTTGCGGCCGTCGATGTAGTAGTGCGACCTTCGCCCGCTGGCAAGGGTGAACTGGCCGAGGCGCAGGGAGTCTCGCTTGAGAAGCTCGACGAGCGCTTCGCGGTGCTCGTCGTTCCATTCCACGGCCATGACTGCGGGTCCTTTCGATCGATGCGGCGTCTTGGGGGTCGGGCCGTCCAGGCTAACAACCCGGGGCCGCCGTTCCAAGGGGCAGCGTTCCCCTTGACACCATCGCCGGCCGGGGGCATCCTTCCGACTTGAGCCGATCTGGCCGATTTTTTTTCGACGCCGGCTCGGCGCTCTCAAGGAGGAGAGACATGATGACGCGCTTCGCCGTCGAGTCGGGGCGGGTGGACGAGTGCGTGGGCCTGATGGCCCGGGCCGCCGCGAGGCCGGTCGTGGAGGGGGCGCTGGACCGCTGCCTGGAGGACGTGGACGTCCTCCGACGCCAGGAGCGGATCACGCCCGAGCAGCGGGAAGCCATCCGGCTGATCCTGCTGGGCATCGGCCTGCTCGCGGCCTGACCGGGGCGCGGGCCGCCGCGAACAAGGGAAGGACGGACGGGTCGTGAAGGGAACGCGGATCGCGAGCGTCTCGGGCATCCGGGGATGGGTGGGGGACGGGCTCGACCCGGCCGCCGCCCTGGAATTCGCCGCCGCCTACGCCGCCGGCTGCGCGCCGGGGCCGATCGTGCTGAGCCACGACGGCCGCCGCACCGCGCCGGTGTTCGAGGCGGCGGTGGCGGCCGGGCTGGCCGGCTCGGGGCGCGAGGTCTTGAAGGTCGGCGCGACCGCCACGCCCACCGTCGGCGTCCTCGTCCGCGAGCTGAAGGCGGCCGGCGGGGCGCAGATCTCGGCCTCGCACAACCCGCCGGAGTACAACGGCCTGAAGTTCTTCCAGCCGGCCGGCATGGTCCTCGGCCCCGACGAGGGCCGCGCCATGCTCGACCGCTGGACGCGCAAGGACTTCTCCTGGGCCCCGTTCGACGGCCTGGGCCGGATCCGGCCGCTCGACGACCCCGACGCCATCCACCTTGGGCGCGTGCTCGCGGTCGTCGACGTCGAGGCGATCCGCGCGCGGAAGTTCACCGTGGCGCTCGACGCCTGCCACGGCGCCGGAGGCCGGATGGGGCGGGAGCTGCTCCGCCAGTTGGGCTGCCGCGCGATCGTCCTGGGGGGGGAGCCCGACGGCCTCTACGACCACACCCCCGAGCCGACCGAGAAGAACCTGGCCGATTTCGCCAGGGTCGTCCCCGCCGTCGGCGCCGCCGTCGGGTTCGCGCAGGACCCCGACGCCGACCGCCTGGCGCTGATCGACGAGAACGGCCGCTACATCGGCGAGGAGCTGACGCTCGGCCTGGCGGCGCTGCGGCGGCTGGGCCAGCGGACCGGCCCGGTCGTCCTGAACCTCTCGACCTCCATGACGACCGAGGCCCTGGCGCGAGAGCGCGGCTGCCCGGTGGTCCGCACCCCGGTGGGGGAGATCCACGTCGTCCGCGGCATGCTGGCCGAGGGGGCGGTGATCGGCGGCGAGGGGAACGGCGGGGTGATCGACCCGCGCGTCGGCCTGGTGCGCGACAGCTTCGTCGGCATGGCGCTGGTGCTCGACCTGCTGGCCTCCGGGCCGGCGTCGAAGCCGCTCTCGGCGTGGGTGGACGAGCTGCCCCGGTTCGCGATGGTCAAGGACCAGTTCCCGCTGCCGCCGGGCCTCGGGGCCGACGGGGTGGCGCGGCTCTGGGACCGGGTCGCCGCCGGGTTCGCCGGGGCCGAGGCCGACCGTCGCGACGGCCTGCGGCTGTCGTGGGGGGACCGCTGGGCCCACGTCCGCGCCAGCAACACCGAGCCGATCGTCCGCGTGATCGCGGAGGGCCCCGACGCGGCCATCGCCCGCGCGCTGGCCGACGACCTGGGCCGCCGCGTCGCGGAGGAAGCCCGATCATGACCGACGTCGGCGGTTGGCCGCGATTCGACCGGGCTCCGTCGGTCGCGTTCATCGACGTCGACGGGACGTTGCTGGCGGAGACCACGACGTACCTCTTCGCCCGGATCCTGATGCGGCGGGGGCTGCTACGCCGCTCGTCGCTCCTGCGCGCGCTGTATCACGGGCTCCAGCATCGCTTCGGCCGGCTGGACTATGGCGCGCTGATCGCCTACGGGCTCAAGTGCATCGCGACGATCCCGGTCGTGGAGCTGGAGCGGATCGCCTACGAGAACTTCGCGGAGCACGTCAGGCCGCGGCTCTACCCGGGGGTGGTCGACCACTTCAACGCCCTGCGCGCCATGGGGACGCCCCTGGTGCTGGTCTCGTCGTCGCCGGGCCTGGTGATCGAGCCCTTGCGGATCTACCTGGGCTGCGCCGACAGCCTGACGACGAAGGTGGTGATCAGCCGGGGCCGGCTGGTGGGCATCGGCCACGGCCCCCCCTGCTACGGAGAGGGGAAGCTGTTCTGGGCCGAGGAGTGGGCGGGCCGCCACGGGCTGGCGATGTCCGAGGCCGTCGCCTACGCCGACAACTGGAGCGACCGCGCCCTGCTGGGGCGCGTGGGCCGGGCGGTGGTCGTCCACCCCGGCAAGCGGCTGGCTCGGCTGGCGCGCGAGCGCGGGTGGGACGTGGCGAGGCCGGGGAAACCCCCGAGCTCGGCTTGACGGGCGGGCGGGCTCGCCATAGAGTCCGCCCGAACGCGGGTTCGGCCTGGACCCGCTCCGCCCCGGCCACAGGACGTGGGAGGGCGGGCGACCGATTGATCGTTCGCGAGCGACCGCCCTCGCTCATCTCTTCGGGGGCGGTCCGGGGGTTCTCCCCGTCGCGGTAGGCAAGGAGGCAGGTCCATGCGGCGGACAGTCCCCGGGCGTTCCTGGGCGTTGGGAATATCGGTCGCGCTGGCGGCCGCGGCGATCGGGGCCGGTCCGTTGCCGGGCCCCCTGGGCAAGAAGAACACCGCGGAGAAGGCCGCGCCCAAGGCCGAGGAATCGGTCGGCGACCTGGCGGACGTCTTCCAGAACGGCGAGACCGTCGTGGAGGGGGTGGGCCTGGTCTCGAACCTCAACGGGACCGGCGGCGACGCCCCCGACTCCTGGTATCGCAAGCAGCTCCTCGACGAGATGAGCAAGGCGGGCGTCGAGCAGCCGGCGAGATACCTGGAGAACAAGTCGTTCGCCATGGTGATCGTCAAGATGCGGATCCCCACCGGCGCCACGCCGCGCGACCGCTTCGACGTCGACCTGGAGTTGCCGCCGGCCAGCGCCGTCAAGAGCCTCGCCGGGGGCTTCCTGATGCCCACCCGCTTGCGCACCGTGATGGTGGCCGGCGGCGGGCCGAAGACCGGCAGCGACATGGGGATCGCCGGCGGGCCGATCATGATCGGCGACGCCAAGGATCCGACCAACGGCAAGGTCGGGCGCGTCCTCGGCGGCGGCCGGCCTCGGAAGGAGCAGCCCTATCAGCTCCTGCTGAAGGGGGATCGCCGGTTCATCCGCAACGCCGGGATGATCGAGAAGGTCGTCAACGCGCGGTTCAACAAGAGCGTCCACGGCCAGAAGAAGGGCGCCGCCACCGCCAAGACCGACGCCTACCTGGAGCTGCGCGTCCCGGAGGTCTACCACCAGAACCAGGAGCGCTACTTCCGCGTCGTCCAGCTCCTGCCGATGGTCGACACCCCGGAGCTGCGCGAGGCGCGGGTCGCGGCGACCGCCCGCGAGCTGCTCGACCCGAAGACCTCCGGCGTCGCCGCCCTGAAGCTGGAGGCCCTGGGGGCCTCGACCGCCGACCACCTGGCGGCCGGCCTCAAGAGCGAGGACGCCGACGTCCGGTTCTTCGCCGCGGAGGCCCTGGCCTACCTGAACGAGCCGGCGGGCGTCGAGGTGCTCGGCGAGACCGCGATCAAGCAGCCCAAGTATCGGGCCTACGCCCTGGCGGCCCTGGCCGCCATGGAGGACTTCTCGGCCCGCGCGCGGCTCCGTCGCCTGATGGACGAGCCCGACATCGAGGTCCGCTACGGCGCCTTCAACGCCCTGCGGACGCTCGACCCGACCGACGCCATGCTCGGCCAGGTCCGGATCCTCGACGACCCCGCCGGTGATGAGGAGGACGACGCCCCCGACGGCATGGCGATCGCCCTGGCCTCGCGCCCCCGCGCCCGCGTCGCCGACCCGTTCTCGCTGTACATCGTCGAGACCGAGGGGCCGGCCGTGGTCCACGTCTCGCGCTCTCGGCGGTCGGAGATCGTCGTCTTCGGCCGGGGCCAGTACCTGGAGCCCCCCCTCGTGCTCGGCCAGGGGGACATCCTCCTGAACGCCGCCGACAAGGACGACTCCGTGGACATCTCCAAGATCGTCCCCAGCGAGTTCGGCGAGCGGGACGTGAAGCTCCGGTCCTCCCTGGAGCTGGGCGACGTGATCCGGAGCGTGGCCCGCCTGGGCGCCACCTACCCCGACATCGTCGCGATCATCGAGGCGGCCGACCGCCAGAAGAACCTGCCGGGGCCCCTCTTCGTGGACTCGGTCCCCCAGGCCAACATGCAGTATCTCAACAAGGCCATCCTGGGGTCGGACGATCCCCCCAAGCGCGACGACGAGGTGAAGACGGCCTCCGGCTCGTTCCTCCGCCGGATCTTCACGCGGGGCCGATCCGAGCCCGCCCCCCGACCCGTCGCCGAGGAGGTCCGAGGCGACACGCCGGCCGACGACGAGCCCGAGTCGCCCGAGGCGGCCGACGACGAGCCGAAGGGGGCCGACGAGCCGACCGCGGCCGAGCCGGCGGCCAAGAAGGACGACGCGATCCGGAAGACCTCCGGCGACGCCCCCGTCGCCGGCGAAGCCCGGCGCCGCCCCCGCCTGCTCGACGCCTTCCGCCGCGCCGAGTGACACTCCTCCCATGCCGCGCCGGGGGGTGCGTCCCATCCCCGGCGCGGGACCGTTCCCGCCCCTTCATCCCCTACGATTGCCCGGCCCGAGGCGACTACTCACCGCCCCTCCTAAAGTCGCAGGCCGCGCGGCACGAATATTAGTCTTGACGGTCAGGTCCGCTACGGAGAGCGAGCGAGCAACTCGCCCCTCACTGAGCGGACCCGGGCCGATTCCCGTCCTCCCGGCGGAAGCGGGGAGGCGGGCGGGGCCCTCGTTCTTTGTCGAACACGGGGATCGGGTCGCCGATGCCATCGTCCAAGGACGGCGGGGGGCGGCCGGAAGCTTGAGTCGAGACCGGGCGGAAACTTGAGTCTCTATTCGGGTTGCAGGAACGCCGCCCCTCGGGGCGATAAAGAACGGGGGAAGGGTCGGAGCGATTGGGTGGGTTCACGGGCTCGCGGACGATCTCCCGCCTAGGCGGGAAGAAACGAACCGCCGGCCACCAAGGCCCTCCCCATCGCGACGATGTGGTTCCCGACCGGAGGTAGGAGGAAAACCTCCGCGGCCTCGCACCCGACAGGGCGAGTGGAGTCGTCGATATGAAGAAGGTATTTACAACCGGCCAGGTCGCGAAGATTTGCAAGGTCGCGCCCAGGACCGTGAGCAAGTGGTTCGACTCGGGCCGCTTGCGAGGATATCGCATCCCGGGATCCCAGGACCGCCGGATCCCCCGGGAGCACCTCCTCCGTTTCCTCAAGGAGCATGGAATGCCCCTGGGGGATCTGGAGGCCGAAGTCTACAACAAGATCCTGGTCGTCGGGGCCGACGCCCCGCTCCAGGCCGTCCTGCGGGATCACCTCCGCGAAGGGGACGACTTCCGCATCGAGACCGCCGCGTCGGGATTCGAAGCCGGCATCCGCGCCGAGAGCTTCCACCCCGATTGCATCATCATCGACATGGCCCTCGGCCGCATCGAGGCCGGCCAGATCGCGCAGAACCTGCGCAAGAGCCCCGACCACCAGTCGACCATCCTCCTGGCCCTCACCAGCGACGAGCCGGGCGAGGAGATCTTCAGCCTGGGCTTCAACGACGGCTTCAAGAAGCCGTTCGACGGCGCCCTGCTCGCCGAGAGGATCCGCAGGCTCATCTCCCAGAAGAAGTCCGACGAGCCCTGAGCCGACCCGGACTTCGAGGGCCGCGCGTCGCCCGGGAACCCGACGCCGGCCCCGCCCCCCGGTTCTCCGACCGATCGAGCCCGATCCCCTCGCCGACTCCCCCCCCTCGCCGGGGGCCGAGACCGCGAGGGGATCGGGCTCGACGGCTTTCCGGGCCGGCCCGGGCGTGGTTACCATGGTCCCCGATCGACCGCCACCCCCGCCCCGCGCCGAGGCCCGTCGCGATGCCCCCTGAAGGACCCCGCCCCCCGTCCCCGCGCCGCCTGGGCCTGATCGCCGGCCTGATCGCCGCGGCGCTGACGCTGGCGACCCTCCGCGGGCCGGGCCTCACCATCGACGAGCCGCTGGACGTCCGGCCCGGCCGCGATTACGTCGCCCTGCTGGCCCGCGCGGGCCTGGGCTTCCTCGACCCCGCGAATGTCGACCGCCTGTTCCGCGACAACGCGGAGCACCCGCCGCTGGGGCGCTGGCTTCTCGGGATCGCGTCGAAGGCGTTCGAGCCGTTCGAGGCCTGGCTGTTCGGGCCCGACCCGACGGGGCTGTACGTCCTCTCCGGCCGGGTCGCCCCCGCGCTGGCGTTCGCGGCGCTGGTCGCCCTGGTCGCGGCCGAATCCTCCCGGCGCTGGGGGGCGATCGCGGGGATCGCCGCCGCCTGGTCGCTGGTCGCGATGCCCCGCCTCTTCGCCCATGCCCACCTCGCGGCGCTCGACACGTTCATCGCGTTCTTCTGGACGCTGGCCCTGCTGGCCGCCGCGCGGGCCGTCGATTCGCGCCGACCTCTCCCGGCGATGCTCGCCGCGGGCCTCCTCTGGGGCCTGGCGCTGCTGACGAAGATCCACGCCTGGTTCCTGCCCCCCCTGGTCCTGGCCTGGGCCCTGACGCGGCTGAAGCCCGCGCGGGCGGTGGCCGTGGTCTCGGCCTGGTTCGTCGCGGGCGTGGCGACCTTCCTGATCGGCTGGCCGTGGCTTTGGCACGACACCGTCGCCCGATGGTCGGCCTACCTGGGGACGGGCGTGAACCGGGCGTCGATCCTGGTCCTCTACTTCGACCGGGTCTGGAAGGACGTGGATCTCCCCTGGCACTATCCCTGGCTCTACTTCGCCGCCACGGTCCCCCTGCTGCTCCAGGCGTGCGGCGTCGCGGGGCTCGCTCGCGGGTGGCGTGGCCGTCGCGAGGATCCCTTCCCGGCGCTCCTGGCCGGGTCGATCCTCCTGTTCCTGGCCCTGTTCAGCACGCGAGTCCCGGTCTACGACGGCGAGCGACTGTTCCTGCCGGCCTTCCCCGCCTGGGCCATGCTGATCGGCCTGGGCTTCTCGCGGGCGTGGGCGCGATGGGGAGGGCGTCGCGCGGGCCGCTTCGCGCTGGCCGCCCTGATGCTCGCCCAGGGTTACGGGACGGTCTCGATGCACCCGTTCGGCCTGAGCTATTACAACGCGTTGACCGGCGGCCTGGCCGGCGCCGATCGGCTGGGGCTGGAGGCGACATACTGGGGCGACGCGGTTGATCGCGTGTTGCTCGACGAGCTGGCCCGGCGTGTGTCTCCGGGCGAGATCGTCGCGCTGGCGCCGACGCTCTACCCCGGCCAGGGGATCGCCACCACGACGGCCCCGCTCGTCCGTCGCGAGTCCGTCATCCGCGACGAGGACGCCGCGGGCTCGGCCGACTGGGTCCTCGTCTCCCGCCGTCGCGCGTATCTCCCGGCGGCCCTGCTCTCCCGGATCGAATCGGGCGAGGGCGAACTGGTCGCCGCGCGATCCCGACAGGGGGTGAATTTGGCGGAACTGTGGAAATTCCCGAGGGATGCGGCTCGACCCGGGGGCGGCGGCGAAATGGGGGCCGGTCCCTCTTTCCCGACGACGGGGCGATTCGTAGAATATGTTCTGAATGAATCGAACGGAATCACGGGGTCCGCATGGGGGAACTGAGCCACTACGACGAGCGCGGGGCGAGCCGGATGGTCGACGTGTCGGCCAAGGAACCGACCCTACGCGCCGCGAGGGCGAGCGGCCTGGTCCGGATGGCGGCGGCGACGTTGCGGCTCATCCAGGATCGCGCCGCGGCCAAGGGGGACGTCCTGGAGACGGCCCGACTGGCGGCGATCATGGGGGCGAAGCGGACCGGCGACCTGATCCCGCTGTGCCACCCGCTGGGGCTCGACTCGGTCGAGGTCGACCTGACGCCGAGCCCGCCGGACGCGGTGGAGATCGTCGCGACCGTGAAGGTCCACGGCCGGACCGGCGTCGAGATGGAGGCGATGACGGCGGTCGCCGTCGCGGCGCTGACCATCTACGACATGTGCAAGGCCGTCGACCGCGGCATGACGATCGAGCGGATTCGGCTGGAAGAGAAGACCGGGGGCGCGCGGGGCGCCTACAGGCGGGACGATGCGAGTTGAGCGGCGCGAGTCGATCGGGGCCGGCGCGGCGGACGGAGTGGAGACGGGCATGATCAGACCATCGGGGCTTCAGGCGGAGGAGAGCCGGCGCGCGTTGGGCCGACTGTTCGCGCCCATCCAGGCCGGGCTCGCCGAGGCGGAGCGGATCTTCCAGGAGGAGCTGAAGAGCCGTCAGCCCTTCGTGCAGGCGCTCGTCGACCACTGCGGGGACTACCAGGGGAAGCGCCTGCGGCCCGCGCTCGTGCTGCTGACCGGGGGCGCCTGCGGCCGGATCGACGACGCCCACCCGGTCCTCGCCGCCGTGGTCGAGATGATCCACACCGCGACCCTCGTCCACGACGACGTGCTCGACGAGTCGCTCGTCCGCCGCCACGCCGCCACGGTCAACGCCGAGTGGGGCAACGAGCCGGCCGTGATGCTGGGGGACTACCTCTTCTCGCACTCGTACCACCTCGCCGCCTCGCTCGATTCGACGCTGGCCTGCCGCTGGATCGGCAAGGCCACCCACGAGGTCTGCGAGGGGGAGATGATGCAGCTCCACCACCGCGGCAACCTCGACCTGGACGAGGCGACCTACACCCAGATTATCGCCGGCAAGACCGCCGCCCTCACCGCCGTCTCGTGCCGCCTGGGGGCGCATCACGCCGGGGCCGAGGCGGCCGTCGTGGCGGAGATGGAAGCCTACGGCTACCACGTCGGCATGGCGTTCCAGATCGCCGACGACGTCCTCGATATCTGGGGCGACGAGCGGGCCACGGGCAAGAGCCTGGGGACCGACCTGGAGAAGCAGAAGCTCACCCTCCCCATCATCCGGCTGCTCGAGATCGGCGAGCCGGCCGCCGTCGACGAGGCGCGTCGGCTCCTCCAGGGGGCACGGGCCGACTCCCGCCGCCGCCTCCAGCCCTTGCTGGAAGAATCCGGCGCGCTGGACTACGCCTGGTCCCAGGCCCGGGCCCACGTCGAACGGGCCGTCTCCGCCCTCGACATCGTCCCCGCATCGCCATATAAGGAAGTTCTTGCCGAGATGGCCGAGTACGTCCTGCGCCGATCTTCCTGAGCACCGGCGACCCCCATCCCGTTTACGTCGCCGCAAGTGTTTAACATCCGTCGATCCTTGCATGATAAGGAGCAGCCCGGCTCGCCCCCCCGCGGCCGGCCTCCCCTGGTCCCTCGTCGCGGCCCGGCTCTCCCCGGGCCGCGAATTCTTTGAGGGATTTATGATTGAAACGCCGCAGCCGTCGACTATGATGAGCTATAGAGCCAGGGGCAGGAAGCCTCGACGATTCGAGCCCGGCGTCGCGCCCGCACCTTTCGCGACGGTCGCCGGGCGCGAGCCTTCCCCTTAGGGATCCGCGATCCCCCCTCCTGATCCACCGATCCGCGTACGCGATGTTGATAGGGGGGATGCACGCTCGTCGGATTATTGCGTAAACGGAAGTTTAGTCCCCGAAGACGGGAGGCGGCGGCCGGCGAGCCATGGAACTGAAACACAAGCTCCAGATGCTGATGAAGGCCAAGAACCTCAACGGCCAAAAGCTGGCGAGGTTGTCGCGCGTCAGCGACTCGGAGATCTCGCGCATCCTCCAGGGCAAGTCGCGCCCGGGGCTGGATAACGCCCTGCGGCTGGCCCAGGCCGTGGGGGTTTCGCTCGACTACCTGGCCGACGACCGGATCGAGGTCGAGCCGGGCGCGGCCCCCGAGGACGCGCTCTCGGCCGAGGACCACAAGGTACTGGCCGCCTGCAAGCGGATCGGCGCCGACGAGGTCCAGCGCATCCTGGAGATCGTCCGCATCCTGGGCTACGACGTCGCGATGGCCCGGTTGCTGGGCATGGCGTCTCGCCCGGTCATCGAGCGGCTCGACGATCAGGTCGGCGAGCCCCGGCCGACGCTCCAGGGCGGCGGCTCCCAGGGCGCGCGGAGCGTCGCCACCGCCTGATTGCCGGGCGGGGGCTCGCGATTGCTCGGACCCCACATCACAACCGCCCCCGCCGCCCCCTCTCGCGAGGAGTCGGCGGGGGCGGCTCGCGTTAAAAGGCACGTCGGGCGTCGTTCAGAACTGCTTGCGCTGGCGGCTGGAAGGGATCATCAGGGCCTGGCGGTACTTGGTGACGGTCCGGCGGGCCACCTTCACTCCGTGCCGGTTCATCTCCTCGACGATCTCCTCGTCGGACAGGGGGCTCGACTTGTCCTCCTTGTCGACGACCTCCAGCAGCTTCTGCTTGATGGTGTCCCAGGCGATCTCCTCGCCGTCGGCCGTCACGGTGCCGCCGCCGAAGAACCGCTTGAGGGGGAAGATGCCGCGAGGGGTCTGGGCCCACTTGTCGTCGACGGCCCGGCTGACGGTCGTGACGTGGACGCCCACCCGGTCGGCGATCTGCTGCATCTTCAGGGGCTCGATGTACTCGGGCCCCTTGTCCAGGAAGGGCTGCTGGTGCTCCACGATCGCGCGGGCGACCTTCAGGAGCGTGCTCCGACGCTGCTCGATCGACTCGATCAGCCAGCGGGCCGATTGGATCCGCTTCTGGATGAACTCGCGGGCCGCGGGGTCGGTCCCCTTGTTGCGGAGTTGCTTCTGATAGTAACGCGAGATCGACAGGTTCGGCGTGTGCTCGTCGGCCAGCCGGACGTCGTAGGCACCGGCCTCGTTGGGCTCGACGATCAGGTCGGGGACGACGTACTGGGTGTTCTCGGTCAGGTTGAACGACGAGGCGGGCCGGGGATTGAGCCGTCGCAGGTGCTCCACGGCCTCCTTGATCGCGGCGATCGATAGGCCCGACTTCTTCTCGATTGCCGGCAGCCGGTTGTGCTGGAGGTCGTCGAGGTGGTTCGAGATCAGGGCGTGGAGGACGTCGTGGCAGGGGGTGTCCGGCGTGAGCTGGAGCAGGAGGCACTCCCGAAGGTCGCGGGCGCCGACCCCGGGGGGGTCTAGCCGCTGGACCATCTTGAGCGCCGTCTCGACCTCCTCCGCCGTGGCGTCGTGGCCGAAGTCGCGGGCGATGTCGTGGACGGTGACGTCCTTCGGCAGGTAGCCGTTGTCGTCCAGGTTGTAAATGATGTAATCGGCCAGCTCGCGGAGGAGCGGGTCGCAGTCGAAGAAGCCGAGCTGCTCGCTCAGGTCGTCGTGGAACGACCGGGGCCGCGACGCCATGTTCTGCATCGCCTCGAGCTTGCGGTCCCCCTCCTCGATCAGCGAGGCGCGGCTGCGACGCGGGCCCTCGTCGTACAGCTCGCTCCAGTTCTCATCCAGGTTGATGAGGCTGTCGAACTCGTTGGGCTCGGTTTCGACGGGCTCCGCGGCGGCGGGGGCGGCCCCTTCCTCGCCGTCCTCGGACGGGTTCGGAGACTCGCGAAGGTCGACCAGGACGGGGTTCTCGCTCAGCTCCTGCTCGATCCGCTCTTGCAGGGCCATGATCGGCAACTGGAGGATTTCCATCGACTGGATCATCCGAGGCGCCATGCGGAGGCGCATCTCGGTTCGCATCTGCTGGGACGTATCTAGCCGCATGATCCATGGTTCCCCGTTACCGACGGCCCGTCGCGACAGCGGGCGGCGGCCCGCGGCGGAGTCCAGTCACTGCAAGTATTATGCCACGCGCCCCGGCGGTTCAAGGCGCGACCTCGCGGAAGGGGCCCGAATGCCCCGGCCGATCCTCCCTAAGGATATTCGACGCAGATGGATGCGCCGGTTCAGAAAGGCTGCCGCCCGCCGATGGCGTCGGCCAGCATGTCGCGGCTGGCGAATTCCAGCGTGCTCCCGGAGGCCAGCCCCCGTGCCAATCTCGTGATCTGGACGGGCTCGTCCTGGAGGCGTTGCGCGATGTAGAGCGCCGTGCCGTCCCCTTCGAGGTTGGGGTTGGTGGCCATGATGATCTCGCGGACGCCCCCCTCGCGCACCCGGGCCTCCAGGGCCGCGACGGTGAGCTGGTCCGGCCCCATCCCCTGCAAGGGGGCGAGGCGTCCCAGCAAGACGTGGTAGGTCCCGGGGAACGAGCCCGACTTCTCGATCGCCAGGAGGTCGCGCGACTGCTCCACGACGCAGACGAGGCCCTGATCGCGACGGGGGTCGCGGCAGATGGCGCAGAGGGGCTCGTCGACCTCCGTCAGGTGGAAGCAGCGCCCGCAGTGGCGGACCTGCTCCTTGGCCGAGCGGATGGCCTCGGCCAGCTCCAGGGCCTCCTCCACGGGGCACTTCAGGAGGTGGTGGGCCAGCCGTTCGGCCGACTTGGCCCCGATGCCGGGGAGGCGCCCCAGGGTGGTGGTGAGGCGATCCAGGGCGACGCCGTAGCCCGCCATTTCAGGAGCCTCCGCCGCCGAAGATGTTCGGGAGCCCGCCCATCGACGTGAACGACCGCGTCGCCGTCTCGCGCGCCTTGCCGAGCGCGGAGTTCACGGCGGCGGCGATCAGGTCTTCCAGCAGCTCGGCGTCGCCGTCGGCCAGCAGCTTGGGGTCGACGCGGACCGAGGTGATCTCCATCCGGCCGTTCGCCTTCACGACGACGCCCCCGCCGCCGGCCTCCCCCTGGGCCTCGATCTGGCCGAGGGACTCGGCCGCCTTCTCCATCGATTCCTTGATCTTGCCGGCGTTCTTCATCAGATCCGCCAGGTCGCCGAACTTGCCGAACATCTCGCGTCGCTCCTTCCGGTGTCCGGGCCGAGCGGGGCCCACGGCCGACCGGCCGGTCGGCCGATGAGGGCCGCCGCGCCGGGAGTCGCTCCATTATCGCATCTGGGTGGACGAACGTCTAGGATTCGTCGCGGGCCTCGGCGTCGACGTGGGTGACGCGGGCCTCGAAGAGTTCGACGACCTTCTGCACGAGCGGGTCGTTGGCGTACTGGTCGAGCCGCCGGGGGCCCGGTTCGGCCTCGCCAGGCTGGGGGGGGCCGCCGGAGGCGGACGCTTCGTAGCGGACGCTCAGCGGACGCTGGAGGAGCCATCGGAGGCATTCGGCGATGTGCCGCCGCGCCTCGTCGGCGCCGCAGGGGTCGGCCACCGCGCCGAGGCCAGGCTTGGCGGCGATGATCAGTACGTCGGGCTCGTCGACGCCGATCGGCTGCGCCTGGCTCAGCCGCCACGAGAGGCCGGCCCCCACTTTCTTGAGCAGGTCCGGCCAGACCTTCTGGACCACTTCCAGATCCAGCGGCGGGGCGTCGGCGTTCGGGCGACGGTCCTGACCGGGAGGTTTCTCCGGGGGGGCGGCGGGCTGGGACCGCGAAGGCGAAGGCGATGGCGGCGGGGCTGGGCGGGTCGGTTCGACGGGGGCCGCGAAGTGGGCGGGCTTGCCGATGCCGACGTCCAGCGCCGAGGCGGAATCGGCCCGCGACAGCTTCCTGCGGGCGGCGGTCGCGGGGGATCGGGGGGCCGCCGGAGCGCCGGCTTCCAGTGCCTTGAGGCGCTGGATGACCTCGCCGAGGTCGTCCAGGTTCTCCAGCCGAGCGACCCGGACGAGGGCCAACTCGGCGAGGAGCCGCCCGTGGGCGACGCCCCGCATCCGGCCGCGGGCCTCGGCGAGGATCTGGAGCGCGGCGAGGATCGAGTCGGTCGACCATCGCGTCGCGGCGGCCTTCAGGCGGTCCCGCTGGCGCGGGGCGACGGTCAGCGTCAGGGCTTCGGCCCCGATCGAGAGGACCATGGCGTCGCGGAGGAAGTCGATCGTCCCGGCGAGGAGTTCGGTCGGCTGGACGCCTTCGGAGGCGGCGCCGTCGAGCAGGGTGAGGGCGGCGGCCGGGTCGCCGGACGACAGGGCCTCGATCATCTCCAGCAGCCGGTCGTCGCTGGCGGTGCCGAGCAGGCCGTGGACGACGTCGGCGGTCAGCCGGGTGTTCCCGGAGGAGAGCATCCGCTCCAGCAGCGACTGGGCGTCGCGCATCGAGCCCCCGGCGCGGCGGGCGACGATCTGCAGGGCGTCGGCGTCGGCCTCGACCTCCTCGCGCTCGCAGATGGCCCGGAGCGTGTCGACGATCGCCTCGGGGGTGATGCCGGCGAAGTCGAACCGCTGGCAGCGCGACAGGACGGTGATCGGGATCTTGTTCGCCTCGGTGGTGGCGAAGAAGAACTTGACGTGCGGCGGCGGCTCCTCCAGCGTCTTCAGCAGGGCGTTGAACGCCCCGGTGGAGAGCATGTGGACCTCGTCGATGTAGTAGATCTTGAACCGCGACCTGCTGGGGCGGAGCGACACGTTCTGGCGCAGCTCGCGGACCTGCTCCACGCCGTTGTTGCTGGCGCCGTCGATCTCGATGACGTCGACGTCCTGGCCCACGGCGATCGCCTGGCAGACGTCGCACTCCTGGCAGGGCTCCTCGGTGGGCCCATTCGCGCAGTTGAGGCACTTGGCGAAGATGCGGGCCATCGACGTCTTGCCGACGCCGCGGGTGCCGCAGAAAAGGTAGGCCTGGGCCAGGCGGTTCAGCCGGATGGCGTTGCGCAGGGCCTGGACGACGTGGTCCTGGCCGACGACGTCCTCGAACCGCTGGGGGCGGTAGCGACGGGCGACGACCGTGTAGGCGTCGGCTTGGGCGGGGCCTTGCGACACGGGCCGGCGCTCCCTTGCTGGCGAGGCCGGTTACCGGGCGGCCCTTCCCGGGCGCCGAGACCTCGATCCGGTTCCATCCGTCGGGCCCGCCCGGCCGCCGGGGGCCTGGGAGAGCCGGGGAGGTTCTCCCGCGCACATGAGGGTGATGCTTATGGCTGCTGCGTTCCCGCCCTGACCAGGTTCGCAAACCCCCATTGCCCGGGTCCCCCCCGGCTCACCCGGACCCCCGCCGCGGCGGGCGTCTGGTGAACCCCCATTGTGCGACACCGTGCCCGCCGAAGCAAGCCCAACCGATCGCGGCGTCAGCCCTTCTTCCGCGTCGACGCCAGCGCCAGCAGGCCGTAGGCGGTCACGAGGTTGGCGTCGCCTTCCATGAAGCGGTCGTTGGGGTTGACCCACTCGCCGTTGGGGCCCTGACGCTTTGCCAGCGCGGCGGTCAGGTCGGCCCGCCAGTCGTGCTTGACGCCGGCGGCGTCGGTGAACTCGTCGGAGTCCAGCAGGGCCATCGCCTTGCCAAAGACGACGTAGTAGTAGTACAGACCGCGCTGATCGAGCCCCGGGTTCTCGTCCAGGGTGTAGTTGTCCTTGAGGTACGCCAGGGCCGCCTTGACGCGGGGGTCGTCCGGGGTGAGCCCGGCGTAGATCATGCTCTTGAGCCCGGCGTAGGTCATCGAGGCGTAGGAGCGCAGGCCGCCCCCCTCGGCCGGGCCGGCGATGCTCTCGCCGCCGTTGGCGGGTGTGTAGATGAACCCGCCGTCGTTGACCTCCTTCGCCCAGGGCTGGTCGTTGAACTCGGAGTCGAGGTTCTGGGCCCGCGAGATGAAGATCAGGGCGCGCTTGAAGGCCGGGTCGTCGGCCGGGACGCCCGACTCGCGCAGGGCCTCCAGCATGAAGGTCGTGTTGGAGAGGTCGGGCCGGTTGTTGCGACCGCCGTAGCCGGAGCCGCCGTAGTACGTGTCGTCGGGGCCCTTGCCCTCCCCTTCGTCCCACTGCTTGTCCTTGAGGAACTGCTGCGAGCCCTTGACGATGGCGTCGTACCGGCCGTCGACGTTGGCGTGGTGGAACGCGGTCAGGGCGACCGACGTGGCGTAGTTGGCGTGAGCGGCCTCGGGCATCCCCCCTTCGGGCTTGATGAAGGTTTCCAGATGGGCCAGGCCCTTCGCCACGGCCGGGTCGCTCGGGCCGGCCTGGCCGGAGCGTAGCAGGCCGGTGACCACCAGCGCCGTGATGCCGGGCTCCTTGCGGTCGGCCGACCAGACGCCCTGGGCGTCCTGCCGCGAGCGCAGGAACCTCGCGGCGCGCGCCGACATGGCGTCGGCCGTCGTCGCGGTCGGTTGCTGGGCGGCGGCCCGCCCGCCGATGGAAGCCAGCGCCATCGCCCCGGCGGCGTGACCCAGGAAGACGCGTCGGTTGCTCGCGGTCATGGAAGGCCTCTCTCAACCCTATCGATCGTTGGCTCGTCCGATACCCCGTCGACGTCGATCGCGGCGGACCCCCGGAAAAGGGACCTCCTTCGCAATTGGGATGCCCAGGTCGCCTGGGCGATCGTCCAGTCTGATCTGGCGTCCGCGACGACGGGATGTGTTCCCCGGCACCCATCTCGGCGTCGGGATGGCTGGCCATGTCGATGCGCCCGGCTTCCGGCGGTTGGCTTCGTTCGTCACGGGCGCGTTTTCGGGTTTCCGTCGTAAGTCTATTGAAACAGGGGATTTGATGTCCGGGCGAGTTGGCTTCGTTCGTCATTTTCGAACGCGTTTCCTCAAGGCCTCCCCGGGGACCGCGCCGCCCGCGACATGGGGATGAAGGACGCATGGTCATGGACAGAAATTCTCGATCGCCGCGCGACCTCTCCCCTTCCGTAAACCGCCGATCCAATGGCCAGGGACCCGGAAGACGTGGTCTCCCACCATGTAGTGCTATACAAAACGAGCTTTGAGAGCGACATGAGAGCGAATTGCATGGAGCTGGGGCGGGGTTTGGATCGTAAACTACTTCGCTGGTGGAATTTATGGTCGGCAAGAATTTTTGCGGCGGGTGGCCGATTCCCTCGTCTCGTCCACCGACGCCGACGGTGCGCCGCCCGCGCAATCTCGACCTGCCTGGCGGATTTTCCGCCGCCAGGGGGCGATTTCCCGCCGCCCGATCAGTGGGGCATGCCCAGCATCTCGCGGAGCCTGGCCAGCTTGGTCCGCCGCGCGTCGTCGGTCTCGGGCTCGTCGTCCAGCGCGGAGAGGTCGCCCGTGTCGAAGGCGCGTCGGAGGGATTCCAGAAGTTCGGGGGCGTCGACCAGGAGTTCGCGGACGGGCGTGGCGTCCGCGGCGTCGCGGATGGCGACGCGGCCGAGGAGCCGGCGTTGGGTCGGCGCGTCGATCTCGACGCTGACGGCGGACATGGTGTAGGCCGTTGGGAACAGGCATACCGCCTCGAACCGCCATGAGACCTTGCCGGCGCCGATGATCTGGCCGTTGGTCTCGCCAGGGACGATCAGGCCGGGGAGGCGAAGGTCGAACGCGAACCGCGGCCCGGGCGGCGCGAGGATGCCGGGGAAGAAGTAGGGGCCGGTCATCCGAGCCAGCGGCGGGGCCAGCTTCGTTTCGACGTCCGACTTGCGGTCGGTCCCGTACTGGCGCCAGGCGTCCGCGAACGACGGGTTCTCCGGCCCTCCCAGGATCGCCCGGACGTCGTCCGGGGTCGGCGGCGATCCGTCCTTGCGGCGGAACGTGGCGGCGATGCGTTCGGCGAGGAAATCCCGGACGCGACGGTCTCCCTCGGCGCTGTCGACGATATCGCCGGCGTCGTCGCGGAGGTCGACCCCCGCGCGTTCGATCGCCGCGACGAAACCATTCTTCATGGCGTCGTCCAGCGCCCGGGGGTCCTCGGCCGCCGCGGCGAGGGAGTCGTACCAGGCGTCGGCCAGGTCGCGGAACAGGGGCCGGCCGCGTCGGTCGAGTTCGGCCATGGCCTCCGAGACGTCGAATTCGCCGCCGTAGACCCGTTCGAATCCCTCGGCCAGCATCGGCATGGCGGCGTCGAGGAACTCCTCGCGGGCCTTCTCGAAGCCCTCGCGGGTGACGCCATTGGCGAGCGTTTCGGCCCAGCGGTGTTCGACGAACGGGCCGAAGTCGCGTCGATGGTACTCGCGGGTCATCCCGCCCGCTCCGAGTTCGGGGCGGTTCTCGTGATCCTTGAGGAAGTGGGGAGGGACGTCGGCCGGGGAGGCGAATTCGCCGACGGCGTGGAAGTAGCCCTCGCCCGGGTCGGGGTCGTTCTCGGCGAACGCGGGCGGGACGACCACGTCCTCGACCTTCCGCCACCGGGCGATCCACGCGGGCGTGAACGCCTCGTCCGGGAGCAGCCGGTCGCGAGGCTGCCACACCGAGCGCTCGCACGAGCCGTCGGGGCGGATCGTCGTCTCCACCTGGACCATCGGGCCGGGACCGCACCCCCCCGCGGCGAGGAGTGTCAGGCAGGCGAGCGCGGCGAAGGGTGATCGGCTCATGGGGCGGCTCCGCGGGGGGAAGATGGGCGACGCGCGCGGGCTACGACCAACCATTGATACGTCCGAGTGGCGGCGTCGGTCGAAACCAAACGCTGGGCGCTCTGGACTTGCGTCGACTCGCGCCGCCCGGTACGCGGCTTGCTAGACCCCGGCGGGGACATCCGCGTTATCCAGGAAACGGCGAACGTATGAGCGGGGAATTGATGGGGCGACGGCGGCTGCCGGTCGGGGCGGAGATCGACGGCGGCGGGGTCCACTTCCGCGTCTGGGCGCCCAAACGCGGTGCGGTGGAGGTGGTGATCGACGGCGGCCCGAGCATCGCGATGCGGGCCGAGGCCGACGGCTACTTCTCGGCCTTCGCCCCCGGCGTGGGCGTGGGGGCGAGGTATCGGTATCGGCTCGACGGCGAGGGCCCCTACCCCGACCCCGCGTCCCGATACCAGCCCGAGGGGGTGCACGGGCCGTCGGAGGTGGTCGACCCTTCGACGTTCGCCTGGACCGACGCGAGCTGGAAGGGCGTGGAGCCGCCGGGGCAAGTTCTGTACGAGATGCACGTCGGCACATTCACCCCGGAGGGGACGTGGGACGCGGCGGCCGAGCGGCTGCCGAGGCTGGCCGAGCTGGGCGTGACGGTCGTCGAGGTGATGCCCGTCGCCGAGTTCGCCGGGTCGTTCGGCTGGGGGTACGACGGCGCCTTGTACTACGCCCCGTACCACCACTACGGCCCCCCCGACGCCATGCGGCGCTTCGTCGACCGCGCCCACGCGCTGGGGCTGGCGGTGATTCTGGACGTGGTCTACAACCACTTCGGGCCCGACGGGTCCCATCATGAACACTATTCCGACGACTACATCCACCGCGAGCGCGCCGGCGACTGGGGCGAGTCGATCAACTTCGACTCCGCGCCGACCCGCGAGTACTTCGTCGCGAACGCCGGCTACTGGATCGACGAGTTCCACCTGGACGGCCTGCGCCTGGACGCGATCCAGGCGATCCACGATTCGTCGGAAGATCACGTCGTCGCCGCGTTGACCCGTCGCGCCCGCGAGGCGGCGGCGGGTCGTCCGATCCTGGTCTTCGCCGAGAACGAGCCGCAGAACGTCCGCGTCGTCCGGCCCCAGGCCGAGGGGGGGCTGGGGCTCGACGGCATGTGGAACGACGACTTCCACCACGCCGCGCGCGTCGCCGCCACCGGCCGCGCCGAGGGGTATTACGGCGACTACGGCGGGACCCCGCGTGAGCTGGTCTCGGCCGTGAAGTGGGGCTTCCTGTTCCAGGGTCAGGTGATCAAGTGGCAGCGAAAGCGCCGGGGGACCTGCACCTTCGGCGTCCCCGCCATGCGGTTCGTGACGTACCTGGAGAACCATGACCAGATCGCCAACTCCGCGCGGGGCGGTCGTCTCAAGACGATGACCAGCCCGGGGCGTCATCGCGCGCTGACGGCGCTGATGCTGCTCTCGCCGCAGACGCCCATGCTGTTCCAGGGGCATGAGCTGGGGAGCGACCGGCCGTTCTTCTACTTCTGCGACCACCACCCCGAGCTGGCGAGGAAGGCGCGGGATGGGCGCCGCGACGAACTGGCCGGGTTTCGCGGCACGACCTTGCCGGAGATGCGCGAGGCCCTCGCCGATCCGGGCCCCCGGTCGACTTTCGAGGGGTCGAAGCTCGTCGAGCCGGGCGACTACCGCGAGGTCGCGGAATTCCGACTGATCCGGGACCTGCTGAACCTCAGGCGCGAGGACCCGATCTTCCGCGCCCAGGACTCCGAGCGGATCCATGGAGCGGTGATCGGCCCCGAGGCGTTCGTCCTGCGCTACTTCGGCGAGCTGCCCGACTGCCGCCTCGTCCTGGTGAACCTGGGGCGCGACCTCGACCGCGAGGCCAACACCGAGCCCCTGCTCGCCCCGCCGCCGGGGATGGACTGGTCGTTGCTCTGGCACAGCGAGTCGCCGCGCTACGGCGGCTCCGGCGTCCCCCCCCTGGACCCCGACCAGCCGTGGCACGCCCCGGGCCATTCCGCCGTGGTCCTGGCCCCCGTCCCCGCCCCCGACCGCCCGGAGGAGCCCGCGGCGGGATCCGTCGAGCCCGAGGATTACGGCGTCCACCCGGCGCTGCGGAGGAAGCGGGGCGGGTGATCAGCGGCCCGAATTCGTCCCCTCTCCCGCCGGGAGAGGGCAGCCGCGCCAGCGGCGGGTGAGGGTCCTCGAATTTCGGAGGCGCCGCCGGCCGAGCGCCCCTCATGAGCTGGCGCTAACTCTACAGTCCGGCGACCCTCACCCGGCCCTCCGGGCCACACTCTCCCGGCGGGAGAGGGGACGCGCGTTTCACGCTCGGTGAGCAGGGCGAGGAGGCTCCGCTCGCCTTCATGTCACGGCGAGGCCGCCGGGAACGGGGAGTTGCCGTAAGCCTCGCGGGGGAACGTCGCCGGGACTTTCAGCTCCTGGCGCAGCCGCTCAAGCTCGCGCTTCAGCTCGTCGACGACCGGCTTGCGGGTGGGATCGTCGTGCACGTTCCGCAGCTCGTGGGGGTCTTCCTGGAGATCGAACAACTCCCAGGCGTCGAGGTCGGGCGCGTCGAAGCGGACGAGCTTGTAGCGATCGGTGACGACTCCGAAATGCGGGCGGACGCGGTGCGCGTCCGGGTACTCGAAGTACTGGTAGTAGAAGCTGGTCCGCCAGTCGGCCGGCGCCTCGCCCCGGAGGATGGGGACGAGCGACCTGCCCTGGATCTCGGGCGGGACCGCGACCCCCGCGGCCTCCAGGAACGTCGGGGCGAAGTCGATGACCGAGACGATGCGGCCCTCCGTCGTCCCGGGCTCCACGACGCCCGGCCAGCGGACCAGGAGGGGCGTCCTGAGCGATTCCTCGAAGATCCAGCGCTTGTCGAACCAGCCGTGCTCGCCCAGGTAGAAGCCCTGGTCGGAGGCGTAGACGACGATGGTATTGTCGGCCAATCCCTCGTCGTCCAGGTACTTGAGGATGCGGCCGACGTTCTCGTCGATCGCCTTCACGCATCCCAGGTAGTCGTGCAGGTAGCGGTTGTACTTCCAGCGGACGAGCGCCTCGCCCTGGAGGTTCGCGGCCCGGAACGCCTCGTTGCGGGGCTTGTAGTATGCGTCCCACGCGGCGCGCTCCTCGGGGGTGAAGCGCTCGCGGAAGTCGTTGAGCTTGAGGTCGTTGGCGTTCATCGTCCGGGCGATGGTCATGTCCTGGTCGCGCTCGGCGAGCGATCGCCCGGAGTAGTCGTCGAACAGCGTCGGGGGCGCGGGATACTCGCGGTCTCCGTCGTGGCCCAGGTGGCGGATCGGCGGCGACCAGGGGCGATGCGGCGCCTTGTGCTGGGACATCAGCAGGAACGGCCGCGACTTGTCGCGCCTCTTGAGCCAGTCGAGCGAGACGTCGGTGACGAGGTCCGTGACGTAGCCCTCGCGGCGCGAGCGGACGCCCATCTCGATCATGTCGGGCGCGTAGTAGAGCCCCTGCCCCGGCAGGATGTTCCAGTAGTCGAAGCCGGTGGGCTCGGAGACCAGGTGCCACTTGCCGACCATCGCCGTCTGATAGCCGGCGGCGCGGAGGAGCTTCGGGAAGGTCGACTGGTTGCCGTCGAAGCGGCTGTTGGCGTTGTTGTAGAAGCCGTTGATGTGATTGTACGTGCCGGTGAGCACCGAGGCCCGGCTGGGACCGCAGATGGAGTTCGGCACCAGGCAGCGGTCGAACCGCGCCCCCTCGCGAGCGACGCGGTCGAGGTTCGGAGTCTCCAGCAGGTCCCTCGGGTCCCCGTAGGCGCCGATGGCCTGGTAGGCGTGGTCGTCCGAGAAGATGAAGACGATGTTCGGCCGTCTCGGGGCCTCCTCGGCGGAGGCCCCGGAGGCGGCCAGGGCGGCCAGCAGGGCGAGCGTCATTCGGGCGGTCATGGGCGTGTCGGCTCCCGGCGGTCGTGGGATCGGCCCCCCCGATCCGTCGTCGCCGATCTTCTCACGCCTCGACGAGCAGGGCGACCGGGAAGTGGGCGAAGAGGACGGCGGCGGGGACGGCGGGGACGCCGTCGCGGTCCTCGACGACCACCTCGGCGCCGGTGAAGACGTCGCGATATCGCGAGCCCGGCGCGACGTCGTGGAGGCGGACGACGGTGTCGCCCCAGGCCTCCTCGCCGATCGGGGTCCGGACGGCGATGGGCAGCCGGGTCGAGAGCCTGGGGACGGCGACGATCGCCGTCCGGCCCTCATGCCGCCGCAGGAACGCGAAGATGGAGGCTTCCCGCTTCCCGGCCGGCTGGAGCGGATGATACTCCCCCTCGGCGAAGAGCGCCGGGGCCGCCTTGCGGGCGTGCAGCGCCCGCCAGTGGAGGTAGAGCTTGGCCCGGCCGTCGCTGTGCCCCTCGGCCAGCTCGCGGGCCAGCGCCGAGCGGTCGTCCCCCGCGTCCTCGGCGCGTCGGATCAGCTCGTCGAGCATCGCCTCGCGGAGCGCGTAGTCGACGGGTCGGCGGTTGTCCGGGTCGACGAGGCTGAAGTCCCACAGCTCCGTCCCCTGATAGGTGTCCGGCACCCCCGGCGAGGCGAGCTTCAGCAGGGACTGGGACAGCCCGTTGACGCGGCCGTGGCGGGCGATCATCGCCTGGAACGGGATGAAGTCGCGGAAGAACGCGGCGTTCCCGCGGCGATCGAGGATGTCGACGAGGAAGCCGTCGAGGGCGGCCTCGTAGTCCTCCGAGGGGTTCTGCCAGCTCGTGTGGACCTTGGCCTCGCGCGTCGCCTTGACCATGTAGGCCCGGATCCGGTCGCGGAAGGCCTCCAGGGCCTCGTCGTCCAGCTCCCCCGCGGGCCACGCGCCCAGGAGGAGCTGATACAGCAGGTATTCCTCGTTGCGCCCGGGGACCTGGGAGCCGTCGGCCAGGCCGCGGTGGTGCCGCATGTTGAGGCCGGCCCAGCGGACGAAGGCGTCGAACCAGTCGTCGGGAATCTCGGACAGGACGTTGATCCGGGCGCGGACGTCCTCGCTCCGCTTGGTGTCGTGGGTGGACAGGGCCGACAGGGCGTACGGGTGGCGGGTGGCGCGGTCGGCGAGCCACTTGTGGAGCGAGTCGGCCGATGCGCCGAAGTGGTCGGGCTCGCCGCCGACCTCGTTGAGCGAGACCAGGCGGTTGTAGACGTAGAACGCCGTGTCCTCGATCCCCTTGGCCGTCACCGGCGCGGTGACCTGCTGGAACTTGCCGGCGAAGTCGGCCCGCGAGGGCTCGTCCTCGGCCCCCGGCTCGTCGGGGTTGCGGACGTCCAGCAGGACGCGCGAGAGGAAGTCGAAGACCGTCGAGCCGATCAGCGGGTTGCGGCGGCGGGCGCGGCCCACCGCCCGCCCGATCAGCTGACGGTCGTTGGGCGAGACCTCGTCGGCGGTGATGTAGCTGCGATAGACCGGGAACGCCGCGATCACCTCGCGGAGCGCCGTGCGCAGGAGGCTGCGGGTGAAGTCGCGCGCCCGGCGGTCGCGCAGGGCGATCCGCTCGAGCTGGTACGACAGCACGTTCAGCTCGCTGGCGAGCGAGGCGTCCATGATGAGCTGCTTCTTCTCCAGGACGATCTCGCGGAAGGGGGTGGCGTCGTCGATCAGCTCCTCGTACGAGGCCGTGAAGGTCGGCTCGCTGGAGCCGTCGACGTACAGCATGTTCAGGCGGATGAGGGCGTCGTAGCCGGACGTGCCGTGGGTGGCCCACTCGGCCGGCAGCGCCTCGTCGAAGGCGAGGATCTTCTCCACCACGACGTACAGCGGCGGCGGCCGGTCGTCGCCCGGGCGCGCGGACTCGACGACCTCGCGCAGCCGCGGGCCGACCTCGGCCCAGGGGATGGCCTCGGCCTGGGGGCCCTCGTGATGGAGGCGGTGGGCGATGATGAGGAAGAGGGCCGACTGGAGCCGATCGAGGTAGGTTTTCGGGTCGAGCAGGCCGTCGGGGTGGTCGATCCGCAGGCCGGACGCC
This sequence comes from Paludisphaera sp., assembly GCF_037189885.1. Classification (NCBI taxonomy): domain Bacteria; kingdom Pseudomonadati; phylum Planctomycetota; class Planctomycetia; order Isosphaerales; family Isosphaeraceae; genus Paludisphaera; species Paludisphaera sp. Next base: position 15,416 of record NZ_JBBCIR010000023.1, on the reverse strand, counting down.
GGCATGCGCTCGATGATGTCGAAGATGAGGCGGTGGGTCTCGCGGACGACCTCCCAGCGGTCGGCGCGGACGGCGGCCAGGGCGTTGATGTCGAAGAAGCGGCGGTAGTTGATCTCGTCGGAGGCGACTCGCCAGTACGCCAGGCGGTAGGGCTGGGCCTGGAGCAGCACGTCGAAGTCGTCGAAGGAGCGCGGGTCGCCCGGCTCGCCGTCGAGGTCGTCCAGCGCCCGGTCGACTGCCTGGGCCGCGGCGGGGGAGGCCTCCAGCAGGGCGGCGAGCCGACGCTTGACGACCTCCTTCTCGCGGTGGCGCTCGGCGACGCGGTCGGGTTCGGTCTCGTGGTGGCCGGGGAGGTTGCGGACGGCGGTGAGGATGCTCTGGAACTCGAGGGTCTCCTCGGCCTCCTCCCCCAGCGCCTCGACGATGGGCGTCAGGGCCGGCTCCAGGAGGGCGCGGTAGCTCGCCGGGTCCAGGGGGAAGCGGTGGTCGTGGTAGGAGACGTGGAACGAGCCCCCCTCGCGGACCAGCTTCAGCTCGCCGTTCTCCAGGACGTCGCCGTAGAGGCCGCCGAGGACCGGCAGGAGGACGCGGCCGCGGTTCTCGGGCCGGGTGGAGGCGGCCCAGTCGATGTCGAACGAGCCGGCGTGGACGGACGCCTGGCCGTTCTCCAGGACGTCGTTCCACCAGGGGTTCTCGTTGCCGAGGATCCCCATGTGGTTGGGGACGACGTCCAGGAGGAGGCCCATCCCGCGCCCGCGGAGGGCGTCCAGCATGGCCTCGTGGTCCTCGTCGGTCCCGATCTCGGGGTTGAGCCTGGAGTGGTCGGTGATGTCGTAGCCGTGGGTGCTGCCGGGGGCGGCCTTCAAGTAGGGGGAGGTGTACAGGTCCGTGATCCCCAGCTTCTCCAGGTAGGGGACGATCGCGAGGGCGTCGCGGAACGTGAACCCGGCGTGGAGCTGCACGCGGTACGTCGCCGTCGGCGTGACGCGGCGGCGGGCCGCCTCGGCCCGCGCGGCGGCCAGCAGGGACTCGACGTGGGCGTCGAGGGGGGACGTCTCCGGGGGGGCGTCAGTCGCGGCGTTGTCGGTCGTCGCGTCCATCGGGCGGGGCTCCTTTGCATCGGGGTCTCGCGGCGAGCCCGGGGCGGACATGATACCGCGGGTCGCTTCGGCGTCGCGCCCGGTCGTCGGAAATCCATGAAAAATCCCCCCTCGCCCGCGGGGGGAGGGGGGAGACGCGTCGACTCTCGGCCGCGGGACCGCGGGACCGCCTCACGCCCCGCGCTGGGGGATCGGCTTCGCGGAGGGGATGGCCGGCTCCGGGGCGTTGGCCTCGCGGCGAAGGACCTCCACCTGCCGGGCGGAGACCTCGGACTGCGCGTCGTCCAGCTCGCGGGTGAAGAAGACGGCCATGGAGCGGGCCTGGAGATCGTAGACGAAGCCCCCCTCGGCGACCAGGGGCTCCTGGTCGTCGGCGAAGGTCTCCAGCTCTCGCCGCCAGACCTGCCCCTCCTTGGTGGCGGGCAGGGTGAACGGGATGGGCTCGTGGTGGGCGTTCAGCAGGACCAGCGCCGTGTCGTCGACGATGGGCTCGCCGCGCTCGTCCACGTCGCCGATCAGGTCGCCGGCCAGGCGGACGCCCAGGCACTTCACGAACCCGGCGTCCCAGTCCTCGTCGGTCATCTCCGCCCCCGAGGGGACCAGGAACGAGATGTCCTTGATCTCGGAGCCCCGCAGGGCGCGGCCCTGGAAGAACTTCCGGCGCCGGAAGACCGGGTGCTCGTGGAACAGCCGGGTGACGCGGCGGGTGAAGTCGAGGAAGCTCTTGCGCTCGTCGTCCAGGTTCCAGTCGAGCCACGACAGCTCGTTGTCCTGGCAGTAGGTGTTGTTGTTCCCCCCCTGGGAGTGGCAGATCTCGTCGCCGGCCAGGAGCATCGGGACGCCCTGGGAGAGGAGCAGGGTCGTCATGAAGTTGCGCTTCTGGCGCATGCGGAGGGCGAGGATCTCGGGGTCGTTGGTCGGGCCCTCGGCCCCACAGTTCCAGGAGTCATTGTTGGAGGCACCGTCGCGGTTGTCCTCGCCGTTGGCCTCGTTGTGCTTCTCGTTGTAGGAGACCAGGTCGTTGAGCGTGAAGCCGTCGTGGCAGGTGACGAAGTTGATGCTGGCGAACGGGGCCCGGCCGTTCTGCTGGTACAGGTCGCTGGAGCCGGCGAGGCGGCTGGCGAACTCGGAGACCGTGCCGCCGTCCCCCTTCCAGAACCGGCGGACGTTGTCGCGGTACATGCCGTTCCACTCGGTCCACAGGGCGGGGAAGTTGCCGACCTGATACCCGCCGGGGCCCACGTCCCACGGCTCGGCGATCAGCTTCACCTGCGAGAGGATCGGGTCCTGGTGGATGATGTCGAAGAACGCCCCCAGCCGGTCGACCTCGTACAGCTCGCGGGCGAGCGTGCTGGCCAGGTCGAACCGGAAGCCGTCGACGTGCATGTCGACGACCCAGTAGCGCAGGCTGTCCATGATGAGCTGCAGCACGTGCGGCTGGCTCATGTCGAAGGTGTTGCCGCAGCCGGTGAAGTCCATGTAATACCGGCGGTCCTCCGGGCTGAGGCGGTAGTACGAGGCGTTGTCGACCCCGCGGAACGAGAGCGTCGGCCCCTGCTGCTGGCCCTCGGCCGTGTGGTTGTAGACCACGTCCAGGATGACCTCGATCCCCGCCGCGTGCAGGGAACGCACCATCATCTTGAACTCGCGGATCGCCGCGAACGGGTCGGCCGGGTTGGTCGAATAGCGCGGGTCGGGGGCGAAGAACCCCAGGGTGTTGTAGCCCCAGTAGTTGACCAGGCCGCGGTCGGTGAGGAACTGGTCGTCGATGTGGTAGTGGACCGGCAGCAGCTCGACCGCGGTGACCCCCAGCGACTTCAGGTGCGCGACGGCCGCCTCCGACGCCATGCCGGCGTAGGTCCCGCGGACCTTGTCCGGGACCTCGGGCATCCGCTGGGTGAAACCCTTGACGTGGACCTCATAGATGAGCGTCTCGTGCCAGGGGGTCAGCGGCGGCCGGTCGTCTCCCCAGGTGAACGACGTGTCGGCCACGGCGGCCAGGGGGGCGAACGCGGCGCTGTCGCGCTTGTCGTAGGCGAGGTCCTGCTCCGGGTCGCCCATCGGGTAGCCGAAGAGCGAGTCGTCCCACTTCAGGTCGCGGCCGATGGACTTGGCGTAGGGGTCGAGAAGCAGCTTGTGCGGATTGAAGCGGTGGCCGTTCGCGGGTTCGAACGGGCCGTGGACGCGATAGCCGTAGAGCTGGCCCGGGACGACGTCCGGGAGGTACTGGTGCCAGACGTTGGCCGTGACCTCGCGTAGCGCGATCGTCGCGGACTCCCGGGTGGAGTCGGGCCCGTCGAAGAGGCAGAGCGTGACGCCATGGGCGTTCTCGGAGAAGATGCTGAAGTTCACTCCCGCCCCATCCCAGGTGGCGCCGAGGGGGAAGGGGCGGCCGGGCCAAACGCGCATGGAGGTGGATCCCTTGGATACCGCTACGGATCGTGATCCCGTGGGACGACGCGACGCGGTCGACTCCCCGCCGGGGCAGGCTCCACCTTGTAGCAAATCCGGCGCCGCGACCCGGCCCCGGCCCGAGACCGCGGACGTCCCGACGCGACCGGGCCCGCCGTGGGCCAAGCGGGCTCTCGGCGACGGTCGCGCCGCCATCGCCCCATTCTGCTAGAATCGGGCCAGGTTCCGCCCGCGGCCGAGGGGAGTCGCCATTCATGAACCGACCGCTACGGATCGCGGTGGCCGACGACGACGCGGCGGCCCGCGAGCACTTGCTGGCCGCGCTGCCGTTGCTGGGGCACGACGTCGTCGCCGCGGTCGGCCACGGCGAGGCCCTGGTCGCCGCCTGCCGCGCCGAGGCGCCGGACCTGCTGATCGTCGACCTCCACATGCCGGGCCTCGGGGGCGTGGAGGCGTCGCGGCGGGTGTACGAGGAATCCCCCCTGCCCGTCGTCCTGGTCTCCGCCCGCCCCGACCCCTCGGCGCTGGGCCGACCCGAGCAGGACCACGTCCTGGCGTTCCTGGTCAAGCCGATCCGGCAGGCCGACCTGGAGCCGGCGATCGTCCTGGCCGTCAGTCGCTTCGAGCAGATCCAGACGCTGCGCCGGGAGGCGGCCGACCTGCGCCAGGCGCTGGAGGATCGCAAGCTCATCGAGCGCGCCAAGGGCGCGCTGATGAGGCGCGCCGGGCTGCCGGAGCACGACGCCTTCCGTCGGCTCCAGCGCCTGGCCAATGACCGCAACCGCAAGCTCGTCGACGTGGCCCGCATGATCCTGACGGCCGAGGAGGCTTACCGCGTCGACGACTGACGCGACGGGGGTCAGCCGTGCCGCGGCCCCGCGGCTCGGGGTCGACTTGCGGCCCTCGACATGAAGCGAGGCCCGCGCAGCAGCGGCTTGAAGGGCGCCGACACCGCGGCGGCGGCCGCGGCCGCCTCGCGGGCGATCTTCCGCTTGGACCACCAGCGGCGGGAAGCCCGGCGGAGGTGGAACGTCGACGCCGTGATGAACAGGACGGTGAACGGCAGTTCCAGGGCCGACCGCTGGACCCTGCCCCCCGACCCGTTGAGCTCGGCGTCGGCGTCGGGGTCACCGGCCTGGACCTGGGCCTGGGCCCCGGCATCGGTCGGCGGGACGGCGTCGCCGTCGGCGGCCGGCGCGGGCCCCTCCACAAGCCATTGGAGCCGGCCGAGGATGGCGTCCGCCACGCGCTCCGCGCGGTCGAGGGCGTCGGAGTCGGCGTCGGGCGCGGACTCGGCCGCCGCGAGGGCGACCATGTCATCGCGGGGAACGATCGCCTTTTGGGGGGCGTCGTCGGCCCGCGAGGGCGTGATCAGGATCGGGCCCAATCCGCTCGCCAAATCGTCCTCCCCGGCCCACGCGACGCTCATCGACGCCCCGATGGTGGGGGGCCCCAACGGTCCCACCGGCGCGACGACGTCCCCGGTCGGCGTCGGCCGGCCGACCGGCTTGGATCCGGCCCCGTAGGCCCACGGCGACGGGCCGAGCGCCGACCGGCCCGCGCCCGTCGCCGCGGCCGCCGTGTCGAGGGCCGGGACGGCCGGCTTGGCGACCGGCGCGGGCGACTGGGGCGTGGACGCCTCTTCTCCCATCCCGAGCCCGATCGCCCCCCGGCTGCCGACCGCCCGGGCGATCAGCCAGGCCGCCGGCGTCGTGGCCTCGTTGAGCTTCCACGACCCGGCCAGCGGTCGCTCGCCGACGGCGACGATCCGGATCACGAAGTTCCCCGCGCCCGGATTGATCCAGGACTCGCCCGAGTACGAACCGATCCCGTCCGACACGACGATGGGGCCGTCGGGCCCGCCGAGCACCTCGACGCGCATGCCGCCGGAGTCCAGGATCGAGGCGAGGATCAGCGACTCCCCGTCCCTCAGCGTGATGGGAATCTCCAGCGTCTCCCCCGGCGGGAGGTCGAACCGGCCCGCCGCGATCAGGCCGCTCCGGGGGGGCGCGAGGCCGGCGCCGGCCTCGACGGACGAGACGCTCCACGACGCCAGCGTGCCGGCCGGGAGGCCCTCGGCGACGGGGGGGCGGCCGATGAGGTCGGCCAACGGCCGGTCGCCCGCGACCAGGAGCCGATACTCGCCCGCCGGCAGCGGCGCGTCGAACTCGAACCGCGCGGCGGTCAGGCCCTCGTCGACCGACACCAGCCTCGCGGCGTGGATCGCCCCGAAGGCGTCGACGACCGCGATGGCGTCCGGGCGCAGCCGCGCCGGGTCGATCGGCGAGGAGAAGGTGATCTGGAACCCGGATGGCCCCGCCCCCGACCGCTCCAGGACGAACGACGACACGCGGGTCTGCGAGACGACGGGGCTCGCGACCAGGTTCAGGCGGTACGCGCCGCCAGGGGCCCCCGCGGCCCTGGAGACGACCACCGTGTACTCGCCCGGCGCCAGGGCGGCGAACAAGTACGGGTCGTCGGGGTGGTCGGTCGGCAGGCCCGGCCAGGCCGAGACCTCGGCGACCCGCCGGCCGTTCGCGTCGAGGACGGTCAGGCCGGCGATGAGGCCGCTGCCCATCCGGTCGGCGTCGAGTTGGAGGCCCAGCCGCCAGAGCCCAGGCCCGTCGTGCAGGCGGATCTTGTAGGAGTCGGCGGCCGCCATCCCGTCCAGGCTGCCCGCGACCGCGCGGATCTCCGGGCCGACGTCGCCCAGGTCGGTCGCGACGGCCTCGGCCTTCACCTCGAATTCGGCGATCGCGTGGTCCCCCGCCGGGTCCCAGCGCCCTGGCGCATAGGTGGACGCCAGGCCCGTGCCGCCGAGGACCACGATCCGATAGCGGCCGGATTCCAGCCTCGATGGCAGGGCGAGCGTGACCGTCTCGCCCGCGATGGACGCCGGGGCCCATCGATTCGCCTCGACGACCGTGACTTCCGAGCCGTCGGGGGCCACCCGTCGCAGCTCGACGCTGGCGTCGAACCAGAGGAACTCGGCGGGGCCTCCCATGTGGAGGACCAGCGTCGACGGGGCATCGGCCACGTTGATGGTCGAGCCGTCGGCGGGCGACGCGGTGAGTTGAGGGCGGGCGAAGGCGGGGAAGTCGGCCGGGGGGCTCATCCCCGACAGGCCCGCGCCCGCGTGGGATGGGGTCCGTCGGGCCTCCAGGCGATCGATCGCGGGGCCGCTCCATTTTCGGGATCGTCGCTTCATCGTCGCACCCTCGCCTTCTCCACGTCGCCCGCGCCGGCTCAGGCCGGCTTCCGGGCCCTCATCCGCCCGCCGAACGCCGGCGAGGCGTCGTCATCACCGGAGCCCCACGCCGAGAGGGCCTCGTCCAGGAAACCGATCGCGATCCACGACCCCCCCCGCGAGGAGGCGGAGACATCCTGGCGGAGGGCCTGGCCCCACGCGGCGCCGAGGGGCGGGGCCGCCGCCGCGACGACGCTCGTCGTGGCCGTCGGGTCGGCGGGCGGGATCGTGTACGTGTGCCCCTGGCCGATCAGCGAGCCGATGCGGACCGTCTCGTCGTCGTGCGCGCCCGCCCCGGCATCGGCGGTCATCGACATGAAGCCCCCCCCCGTGCCGGGCTGGTGCGGGATGACCGTGTACGGGGGCTGGAACGGGGTCAGCGGGTTGGTCCCGAAGTTGATCTGCAGCCCGTAGGAGCCGGTCGACCCGCCCCACGACGCGGGGGATAGCTTGATGAAGAAGCCCTGCCCGATCGCGCCGTGGACGGTGAGCGTGGCCGTGTCGCCGAAGCCGGCCGTCGCCGCGGTCCCCTTGAGGTTCAGCGACGCGTCGTAGACCGTGATCTGCGGCGTCAGCGAGCTGAGCCCGGCCGACTGCATCCGCACGGTGAAGCCGCCGACGCTGTCGGCCGGGATCGTCACCCAGAACCACTCGGCCTGGCCGGGCATCGTGATGTTCAGGTTCGGGACCGTGATCTGGTTCAGCCCGTTCCGCCAGGTGTCCAGGCTCTTCGCCTCCCAGTAGTACAGGTTCGAGTTCCCGTAGCTGTTCCAGTCGTCGAAGCGTCGGGCGCCGTAGATGGCGCGGATGCCGGCGGTGTCGTCGGCGTGGAGGGACTGCTTCCCGCCGACGTAGTACTGGTACATGGCGGCGTTGTAGATGGCGCTGTGATCCATCCCCAGCGCGTGGCCCAACTCGTGGATCGCGACTGTCTGAAGGTCGTAGGTGGCGTTGACGTTCCAGGGGATCGTCGAGTTCAGGACGATGTCCCCCGCGAGGGTACCGCCGTTGATCTGCGGGGGGGCGAAGGCGAGGGCCAGGGTGCCCGAGCCCTGCGCGATCGCGCCGATGCGGATGTCCCCGACGCGCGAGTCCCCCTGCTGGTGGCCGTACTCGCCGAACGGCATGCCGTTGTCGGAGACCTGCACCAGGTTGATGCCGGCCACCGCCTGCCAGGCGGCCGCCGCGCGCTGGAACGCCACCTGCCAGGTGGACTCCCACATCCTGGCGGTCAGGCTCTGGTACAGGGTGCTGGGCGTCCCGCCGATCGAGGTGCCGTCGGGGGCGAAGCTGTAGGTGATCCGCGAGCCGTACACCCAGTTCCCGCCGAGGGCGCCATACATGAGCAGCCGCTCCTCCAGGCCTTCCAGCGCGGGGCGTGCGTGGCGGGGCGACGAGGAGGAGTTCCCGTGGCGCGAACGGCCGTTCGAATGACTCATGTTCGTTGCACTCCCTTGAGCTGCCGATCAGGATGAGCCCCGGCCTCGGTCGTCCCTGGCGACGAGTGGGACGGCCGTCACCGGCCGCCGCCGCCCGCGCGTCTATTGGGGCTTCCAAGGACACCCTAGGTCGCCATTTCCAGGCGCGCCAGGTTTTCTGAGAAATCGTGTCCGGTCGACGACGACCGGGGCACGATCCTGGGCCGACCCCGGCGGCGTTGCCGAGGATCGCCGGGGACCCGTAAATGCGTGCCCGCAAGGTAACACCGGTTCGCGGCGTCGGCCATGATTGCGCGCCGGAATCAACGGCCGTGGGGCATCCTGCGGAGGAACGGCCTTTTCGAGACGATGGGCGACGTCGGAGCGGCGACATGGCTCCAGACGATCCGGCGGGTTTCGTGAGGTGGGAGAGGGAGAGGAAGCGAGGCGGGTACCCGAACGCGAGGCGCGCGAAACGACGCCGACGCCGCGTCCGGGTTGAGACGCGACGTCGGCGGGCCTATGCTTTAGCGTGCGAGACGACTAAGCAAGCGGCATCCCGGACGAGAGAACTCGGCCAGGGGCGGATTTCACCAGGCCTGCGGGGCGGCCTTGACCGGAGCCTGCGGGGCGGCCTGGGGCGCGGGAGCGACCTTCACAGGGGCCTGGGGCGCGGGAGCGACCTTGACCGGGGCCTGCGGGGCCGGGGCGACCTTGACCGGGGCCTGGGGCGCGGGAGCGACCTTGACCGGGGCCTGCGGGGCCGGGGCGACCTTCACAGGGGCCTGCGGGGCCGGGGCGACCTTCACAGGGGCCTGCGGGGCCGGGGCGACCTTGACCGGGGCCTGCGGGGCCGGGGCGACCTTCACAGGGGCCTGGGGCGCGGGAGCGACCTTGACCGGGGCCTGGGGCGCGGGAGCGACCTTGACCGGGGCCTGGGGCGCGGGAGCGACCTTGACCGGGGCCTGCGGGGCCGGGGCGACCTTCACAGGGGCCTGCGGGGTGGGGCTTTGGGGAGATAGTTGACCCGAGACGCTCAGGGCAACAATAAGAACCGCACTGGTCATCGCGATGTCCTCTGTGCTTGGTAATGTCGGTCGACGTCTCGATCGACTCGGTGTGCTGAGAGTCCCCTGGTGATCTGGTCACGGCCGATGATGGACAACGTCCGATCGCAACACCACCGCCCTGTCGAGCCCCGATCGCCGTGCCCGTGGGCATGGCGACGGGGCCTGCCCCGCCGTCCGTTATGGGAGGAGCAGCCTGCTAGGCCTTGGTTGGTGGCGGAAACGCGGGCCCGGTCTTCATGGCCGATGCTCGCGCTCCACCCCAGGGGTGGCCAGAGCAGGTTATCGGCATCGGCTCGCGGGGCGTTGAGGGAAGATGGGGAAATCGAGAATCTGCCTCGGGGCGGTATTCTGGGCGTGATAGGCGACTTTGATGTCTTTGCCGGGAATCAAGAGGATGGGTGGTCGCGGGTAGGAAATCGGATCGTCCCGCGATGGATCGGACGCCGAACCTTCATGAGGTTTGGCACGGAGTCGTCGTCGTGCCGTGGCGGTCGAGCATGAGGCGTCGGTCGGGGGCAGGGTGGCCCCGCGACGTTTCGCGCGGCACGGGTTCGGCGTCTTCACTCTCACGGGTATTGGGAGGCAGCATGCGTATCGGCAACCGGCTCGGCGGCGCTATGTTCGGGTTGGTCGTCGCCCTGTGGGGGACGAGCGCCCTCGCGCAGTCCGCGGAGCAAGTCGCGGCCGTCCCCTTGGGGGGCTCGCTCGGGGCCAGGGAAGGCGAGCGCTATTATGGGGTCTACGTCCCAACCCGCTTCGGGGGCGAGCTGACCATCACGACGAGCGACGGGAAGGTGGAGGAGCTGAAGGGGCCCGACGGGGCGGCGAGGGTCAACGGCCAGGAGATCGGCCTGGACCGGCAGGGATGGTACACCTTCAAGGTGACGGGGGCGAAGAAGCCCTATGAAGTGGAGACGAAGTTCGTCCAGACGGCCCACAGCAAGAAGAAGCCCTGGAACTTCTACTACTGGCCGACGAAGGCCGACGCGCTGCACGAGCCGTGGGCCGGCGGCAACGGTCGGGTCGACACCTTCGACCTGAAGGGGGACGACGTTAGGCTCGTGACCCCCGGCGGGTACGTCGAGCCCGGCAAGGACATCGTGATGGCCGGCCCCAACGGCCTGCTGGAGACCCGCCCCTCCCCGGGCGACGAGCTGACCTGGTTCCCGAACCTGTACGACGACCTGTTCGGCTATCACCCCGACGGCACCATGTTCGAGAGCCCCGCCCCCCTGCTGAAGTACGACCAGCTGTTCGGCACCCCGGCCCGCGCGTGGGAGGCGGCCAACACGCAGAACCACGACGTCAGCCGGTGGCCCGGGCACTGCCTCGGCGGCGCGGTGGCGTCCATCTTCTTCGAGGATCCCATCCCCGCGCCGGGGACGGGCATGAGCAAGGACGAGCTGAAGGCCCTCTACGCCGAGCTGGGGGAGAACCACCTCAACCACCGCATCGGCGACTACGCCACCGACATCCCCGCCGGCCCCCCCCGGCCGGGCCCCGACCCGACCGACTGGAAGGTCTCCCGCGTCCACGCGATGCTGGAGACCCACGTCCGGGGCGAGCGCCAGGCGCTGCTGGCCAACATGCGCGCCTTCCCGCCGCGCGGCAGCGAGTTCGAGGTCTGGAACCAGGCGATCTACAAGTACGTCGCCGAGTACAAGGCCATCCCCGGCCGCGGCCCGCGCGCCGTCCTCATCAATATCGACGTCCACTGCAACTCCGGCTCGGCGCTCAACGGCCAGGACGAGAAGGACCGCGTCGTGCAGTATGAGTACAGCCTGGTGTACGGGCTGGACGGCCGGGTCGACGAGACCAACCCCGGCGCGGCCGACTGGATCGCCGTCCGCGGCGAGGCCCTGTTCGCCCCGCTGAACGTCCTGGAGGTCCTGAGCTCCGCGTGGTCGGGCCATAACCCGTACGTGACGCTGGAGAACGTCCGCTCGCTGGACCTCGCCAACGGCGGCGCCGCCAATCCCCGGTTCGCCGGCCGGCCGCCGGAGTTCCTCCCGGTCGCCCGCTTCGAGGCCGGACGCCAGGTGCCGGGCGGCGGCGGGTCGATGTTCGCCAACGGGGCCGCGAACGGGTCGAACCCGGCGTTCGCCAACGGCATGGACCCCAATTCGGCGGCGAACTCCTCGCGGCGCAGCAGCTTCTTCGGCTTCTTCCGCGGCCGCTGACCCCCTCGCCCGCGACGACGTCCGCAACACTCCCCGCCCGGCCGGACCTCGCGTCCCGTCGGGCGGTTCCATTTCGAACCTCGGCCGTCGTAATCGTCGCGACCCGCGCAGGCGGCGGATCGGGAGCGGCCTCGGGACCGGACGTTCTTCGCGCTCCGGCATTTTCGTCACGGCTGTTCAAGTTTCGCGGCGGCGAGGCCGATTCTAGAACCATCGCGAGAGTGGACGACCGGGCCGCATCCCCAGGTGATCGACGGCCCTCCTCCGCTCCCGGCGTCCTTACGCAATCCAGCCGGCATCGAATGAATCGGGGGCGACCGTCATGATTCCTCTCCTCGCGACCGCGGACGACGCGACCGCCGAATCCGACGGCGGCGGCTTCGAGTGGGGCGCGGCGCTGATCTCCATCCCCGACGTCGGCCCGATCCGCCCCCTGCCGACCCCCGCCGAGCGTTGGGAGAGAGAATGGGCCGAGCAGGCCCGGGCGCGGGCGGCCGCGCGACGGCCCCGCAGGCGGGTCCGGCGCGAGATCCGGGTCGCGGCGTGCCTCTGCCTGGCGTTCGCGCCGGTGGCGACGGCCGTGGGGGCCTGGGGCCTGGCCCAGCCGCGTCGGGCGGGGGCTTCCGAGGTCGCCGCCGCCCCGGCGATCCGGCTGTCGATCAAGCCCGTCGAGGCCGAGCCCGAGGCGCGGGTCTCGCTGCCGGGGTACGTCCTTCCCGCCGAACGTCGCGAGGAGCCGTCGCATGAGGGAAGTTGACGAGGCCTTGAGTCGCGCCTTCGCCATCAAGGAGGCCTCGACGCCGTCGACGGCCGAGGCCCACGCCGCCCCGCGTCGGCCGTCGTCGAAGGGCGCGGCCCGGCCGTCCCGCGTCTTCCTGCCGCGGTCGCCCGAGCCCGAGACGTCGCCATCCCGCCTCGCCTGGCCCGAGATCGTGGCCGTGCTGGAGAGCGAATGGGGCGACCGATTCCTCCAGATGGGGGACCGCGTGCTGGAGGCCCGAGAGCGGGCGGGCGTGCGCGTCCTCCTGTTCACGAGCTGCCACCGCGCCGAGGGACGCTCGACGCTGGTGCTGACGCTGGCCCGCACGCTGGCCCGACGGCCGCTGCGGACGCTGGTCGTCGACGCCGACCTGACCGGGCCGATGCTCGCGCGGTCGCTGGGGCTCCGGCCGAAGGTCGGGCTCGACGACGTGGTCGAGGAAGGGGCGGCGCTCGACGACGCGATCGTCGAGTCCGCGGCGGACAACCTCTGGTTCCTGCCGATGCGGTCGGCCGTGTCGCGGCCCCGCGACTTCCTGGCCTCCGCCGGCTGGACCTGCGCCATGGCGCGGTTGCGACGGGAGTTCGACCTGGTGCTGGTTGACGGCAGCCCGCTGTTCACCGGGCTCTCGGCGGCGGTGCTGCACAACTCGGTGGACGCGGCGGTGCTGGTCCACAGCCGAGACGCGACGAGCGGGCGCTCGATCCTGCGGGCCCGAGAGGTGTTGGAGGGGGGCGGAGTCCCCCTGCTCGGCCTGGCCGAGACGTTCGCCTGAGGCGGCCGGAGGCCACCGTGTACGAGTCGCATTTCGGCCTGAGCGGTCGACCCTTCGGCGAGACCGCGCTTGCGACGGCCTACGTCGCGACCCCCAGCCGCGACGCCGCGATGCGGCGGCTGCGCTACGGCCTGGAGTACGGCCAGGGGCCCGTGCTGCTCATGGGCGCGTCGGGGGTGGGCAAGTCGCTGCTCGCGGGCCGGCTCGCCGCCGACATGGCCGCGACCGCCGTCCACCTCACCTACCCCGCGATGTCGGCCGCCGACCTGCTGGCCTACCTGGCCGAGGAGTTTAGCAGCGGGCCCGTCGAGTCCTCCTCGGCGGCTTCCGCGCTGCGGCGGCTCCGCGAGGCGTTGACGGCGCTGGTCGCGGACGGCGGCCGGCCGATGTTGATCGTCGACGAGGCTCAGCTCCTGCCGGAAGACTCCTTCGAGGTCCTCCGCCTCCTGCTCAACTTCCAGGTGGCCGGCGCGCCGGCTCTGGCGATGGCGGTCGTGGGGTCGGACGACGTGGCCTGGCGGCTCCCCGCGACGCTCCTGGATCGGCTCGCCGCGCGGCATACCCTCCCCTGCCTCACCCTCTCCGAGACCGCCGCCTATGTCGCCGGTAGGCTCGCCGCCGCCGGGGCTCGCGGGCCGCTGTTCATCCCCGAGGCGCTCTCCGCCCTGCACCACGCCGCGCTCGGCGTGCCCAGGCGGCTGAACCACGTGGCAGACCTGGCCCTGCTCATCGGCTTCGCCGAGGGGGCGAAGGTCGTCGACGCCCGCGTCGTCGGCATCGCCGCGCGGGAGTTCCAGGCGGATCACCTCGCGGCCTGAGGCGGCGATCGGCCGCGACGGATCGCGCGAAACCTGGTAAGACCTCGCCGGGCGCGGCACGCCTGGGCCGTATTCCTTCATGGAAGATCCGGACGGTCGCCGCGGACGGAGCGCGCCGCGGAAGTCGGCCGGCGAGACCGCGACCTTTCGACACCGGGGGTTCTGGGATGGGACGTTCATCGGTGCGATTCGAGCGGCGATGGGACGCCGCGATCCTCGGCGTGTGGGTCGCCGGCCTGGCGACCGTGTTCGCCGCATCGCGGGCGGTCGGGGCCGACGACGGCTCGCCGGACGGCGTGGAGGTGCTGACGCGCGGGCCCGTCCACGAGGCCTTCGCCGTCCCGGTGGTCAACGACCCGAAGCCGGGCCTGGTCGCCCCCAAGGCGCCGCCGGAGGCCGTCGAGGAGATGCCCCCGGACCAGAAGCCGGCCGGGCAGGACGTGCGCTGGATCCCCGGCTACTGGAGCTGGGACCAGGACCGGGGCGACTTCCTCTGGATCAGCGGCGTCTGGCGCGAGCCCCCTCCCGGTCGCCAGTGGGTGCCGGGCTACTGGAACCCGGTGGCCGGTGGCGTCCAGTGGATCCCCGGCGCGTGGATCCCGGTCGGCGGCGCCCGGCCGGCGGCCGACGACGGCTTGGCCCTCGCGCAAGGAGAGGCGGCGTATCTCCCCGAGCCTCCCGCCAGCCTGGAGGTCGGCCCCAACATCCCGCAGCCCTCGGCCGAGGTCTTCTGGAGCCCCGGCTGCTGGTTCTGGAACCAGGGGCGCTACGTCTGGCGGCCCGGCTTCTGGGCGGCGGTCCAGCCGGCGTGGGTCTGGGTGCCGGCGCACTACGTCTGGACCCCCGGCGGCTGCCTGTTCGTCGAGGGCTACTGGGACCTACCGCTGGTCAACCGCGGCGTCCTGTTCGCCCCGGTCTATTACGCGCAACCGGTCTACCTGCGCCCGGCGTACGTCTACACGCCGACGATCACCATCGCCGCGCCGGGATTGGTCGCCAACCTGTTCGTGCAGCCGACCTATCACCATTATTGCTTCGGCGATTATTACGATCGCCGGTTCCTGACGGCGGGCGTCTACCCCTGGTTCTCGTTCACCTACGCCTCCGGCCCCCGGCCGCCGGCGTACTACGACCCCCTGTTCACGTTCTACGCCTCGGTGAACGTCCGGAGCAACCCGCGATGGGCGTCGCATTGCCGCGAAGAGTACGTCATGCGTCGCGACAACATCGCGATGCGTCCCCCGCAGACGTACATCGAACAGACGCGCATCGTTCAGAACAACATCAACATCACCCGCAACACGACGGTCATCAACAATAACTTCGATGGCGGTCGCCCCGGCCCGGCGAACGTGATCGGCCGGCCGATCGAGCAGGTGGCGATGCAGCGTCGCGACGGGGACGCGCCCCGGCTGGAGCGGATCGACCCGGCGGCGCGGCGGGAGTGGCGGGATCGTTCGCGGCAGATGACGGACTTCCGCGTCCAGCGCGCCGGTCGCGAGGTCGAGGCCGCCCCGCGCCCCGGCGCCGGCCCCGGCGCGCGTCCCCAGCCGCGGCCGTTCGCGATGTCGCCCTCCCCGGTCGCCGCCCCGCGCGTCGGCCGCGGGACCGGGGCGACGCGGGCGCCGGAGCACGT